>NZ_CP132335.1:5167500-5252332 GCF_030758295.1 Pararhizobium sp. IMCC21322 | reverse complement strand
GCAATTTTCCAGACGTCGCCTGCCGCTGCAATTGCAGAAGAGGCTGTGGCTGCATGGCTTCTGGATATGCTGGGTTTGCCCAGTGAAAGCTCGGTTGGGCTGGTCACGGGTGCCACGATGGCGGGCTTTGTCGGCCTGGCGGCGGCACGCGGTGCTGTCTTGAGCCGCGCCGGGTTTGATATTGAGAAAACCGGGTTACAGGGCGCACCGCTCATTCATATCTTTATCTGCAATGATTCCCATGTCTCCAATTATGCAGCGCTGCGGTATCTTGGTTTTGGGGAGGATAATCTGGTTCGTGTCCCCTCGGATGAACAGGGTGCCATGGATGCAACCGCACTGCGCGACGCGATGGCTGCAAGACAAGGTCCGAAGATCGTGGTTGCGACGGCTGGCCATATCAATTCTGGTGCGTTTGATGATTTTTCCGAATTGTCACGCCTGTGCCAGCATCACGATGCGTGGCTGCATGTGGATGGCGCGTTTGGCCTTTGGGCTCGTGTGCTTCCGGAAAAAAATCATCTGACACAGGCCATTGATCTAGCCGACAGTTGGTCTGTCGATGGCCATAAATGGTTGCAGATTCCCTATGATTCCGGCTTTGCAATTGTGAAAGACCAGCAGGCGCATCGCAAGGCGATGGATATTTCTGCCGATTATCTCAATCACAGTCTTGCCGATGGACGCAACCCTTCAGAATTCAATCCCGAATTGTCCCGGCGGGCACGGGGCTTTGCGGCCTGGGCGGTGATGCAGGCGAAGGGACGGCAGGGCATCATCGAGGCTGTTCGTCGCCACTGTGAATGCGCTGCAGAATTCGAACGATCGCTTCTTCTGAACAACCGCATTCAAATTTGCAACAGGGTGGATTTGAACCAGCTTGTTCTGCGCGTTGATGATTGCGATCAGAAGACAGCTGCGCTGGCAGACTATCTCAACGCATCTTTTGCAACATTTGTCCGAACCACGATCTGGAAAGGCAAGACAATGTTGAGGCTGTCTGTGATTGAAAAGTCAACAAACAAAGAAACCATGATGGACTTGAAACAACGTGTCTTGAGCTTTCTAGGGTGAAGCTGACCCTGGCTTTTACAGTGGCCAGACCAGCAGGATCGTGGGCACTGACACCACAATGACAATGATTTCCAATGGCAGGCCCATGCGCCAATAATCGCCAAAGCGATAGCCGCCGGGGCCCATGATCAAAGTGTTGTTCTTGTGGCCAATGGGGGTCAGGAACGCGCAGGATGCGGCAACCGCAACAGCCATCAGGAACGGGTCAGGGCTTACATTGAGTGTGTTTGCAATATTAACGGCAATTGGCGCTGCAATCACCGCCGTCGCGGTGTTGTTCAAAAGGTCCGACAGGGTCATTGTGACGACCATCAGAACGGTCAGAACAACGGCAATGGGGTAGGGTGCTGTTAACGAGACAATGGCATTGGCGATCAAATCTGTGCCGCCAGCCGATTCAAGGGCCGATCCGAGCGGTATCATAGACCCCAGCAGCACGATGACAGGCCATTCAATCTGCTCATAAAGCGTGGAAATAGGCACGATTTTCAGAATCACATAAAGGACGACGACTGCGGCCAGAGCGACAGCCAGTTGCAGCACGCCGAAGGATGCCAGCAGAATAGCTGCGCCAAACAGCCCCACAGCCAGACCTGCCTGCTTATGTTGGGTGACATTGAGGCCGCGTTCGCGCAAGGGCAGGACGCCGAGCCAGTTTGCGACACTTGGAAGGTGTTCGGAAGCACCAAGCAACAGTAGAACATCGCCAGACTCAATGGGCAAATGCCGCACGCGTTCGACAAAGCGCTTGCCTTTGCGTGAGACGCCCAGAAGCGTGGTGCTCTGGCGATAGAGCAACCGGACATTCATAGCGGTGCGGCCAATGATGCGACTGTCATCGGGCACCACCACTTCCATCAATGCCATGCCTTCGGAGGCGATTTTTGCGTGACGGTCTTCGCCGATGAAGGACAGTTTCAGGGCGGAACGGAATTTGTCTATGGCCCCGGGAGGGGCCTCAACCACCAGTATATCGCCCTTGCGGATTTCATTGGTGCGGGCACGGCCAGGCAGTCTGCGACCGTTTCGGACGAGACCGATAATCACAACGTCGAACTCATCTGCCTGAGCATCGAGATCACGCACCATCTGGCCAAGGGCAGGGTTGTCTTCGCCGACAACGAGTTCAGCAATATAATTGTCCAGCGAACTGAATCTGGAGGGATCTACAGATTTCGATTTGTCGATGGGGATTAAACGCCAGCCGACAAGAGCAATGAAACTGATGCCTGCAATCGTGCAGGCGATGCCGACCGGGGCAAAATCAAACATGGAAAATGGTGTGCCGGTGGCTGTTTCCCGATAGGCGGCAATGATGATGTTCGGTGGTGTGCCAATGAGCGTGATCATGCCACCCAGTATGGTGGCAAAGGCAAGGGGCATTAACGTAATGCCGACAATGCGTTTGGCCTTGCCTGCAGCCTGCATATCGACCGGCATCAATATGGCCAGCGCTGCCACATTGTTGATGAAGGCGGACATAACACCCCCGACCACACCCAGAATACCAATATGCTGCGCAACCGGGCGTTCGGTTGCCAAAAGCTGCCGTGTGATGACGTCAATCGCGCCGGAATTGATGAGGCCGCGCGACACCACCAGAACCAGCGCTATGATGATTGTGGCCGGGTGTCCAAACCCCGAAAACGCTTCCTTATAGGGCACAACGCCGACAATGAGCGCTATCACCAATGCGGAAAATGCCACCAGATCATAGCGATATTTGCCCCAGATCAACATGGCAAAGACAGCGATGAACAGACCAAACAGAAACATTTGTTCAAAGGTCATAGGCGCAGATAATCCAATCAATAAGAGTTGCTGCAAAGTATGTCAGAAAACAGCGTATTGCGAAGCAGTTAGGACCAAATTGTTGCAATAAAATGGCGTATTATTCTAGGGTCTGGACTCAATTGAGAACTTAAATTGGCGTTGTATGGAATGCCCAAATGCTATGAATAAATTGAAGATGAGGCTGGTTACCTTCTCAAAATCTGTGAAGCGGAAGTTGGGCTTTCTATACAATTTCCCTTCGGAATGAGCGTGGTTTTGGGCAGGATATCGGCGCAAAGGCTGGAAAACCAGACCCTCGCGTCAGGGTTTTATCGGCGTCTTGCGTTCCCGGCAATGCGGATCAGGGCATCGCCAAGATGGGCGGTTGCCAGGCCCTGTTGCTGGCGACTTTTCAGAACGGCATCTGACAGAAGACCCAACGCCCGATCCAAACGGGCAACCGACCACAAGGCCAGTTGTTTTTTGACCGCATCCTTGCGCTTGAAGAAAATCGGCGGGGTCATCCGGTCCACCACCTGACCGGCCGGAACGCCCTGTTCGACCATGATGCGCGCCTTGTGCAGAACCTGAAAATTACGCAGAATCTGGGGGCCGGCGGTAGCGGGGCTGAGGCTGCCTGCATCCATGCGTGCCAGCGCATCCATCAATGCAGGCATCTGGCCGAGTGCTGCGGCGTCGCTGAGCGCATCTGCAGACAGGACCGAACTGTCACCGGACAGGGCAATGACATCCTCTTCGTCAATGCTGCCCTTTTCAGCTGCAAACAGGCAGAGTTTTTCAATTTCGCCGCGGCTGGCCAACCGGTCGCCGCCAAGCTGGCTCAACAGGCGCAATCTTGCATCCTTGGTGATGCTGAGGCCGAAGGCTGCAATTTCTTCATTGACCACTTCATTGAGGCTGGCATTGTCATCGGCATAACAGGGGATGGCAACGGCTTCGTCGCTTTTCTCGACAAGCTTGCGAAAGGCAGTGCCTTTTTTCAGATCGCCCGCCTCGATGATGATAAAGGCATCTTCCGGCGGATTCTTTAAAAGCGGAGAGACCTGATCCGGCAAATTACGCGCGCCATGCGCTCTGACATGAATAAACCGCGCGCCACCAAACAGTGAAATTGTATATGCTTCATTGGCCAGTCGGTCAGGATCACTATTAAGGTCTTCGCCAGCAATGCGAGTCAGGCCAAACGGATCATCAGACCCGGACCCTGCAGATTGCTGCAAGCCCGACAGAATGCTGGTCGCGCGCTCTGATACCAACCCGCGGTCCGGCCCGAAAACCACGACCACGCGATATCGACCGGTTGGCTCTTTAAGAAAGGAGTTAAGGGCGCCTCTTTGCAGAACCGCCATGTTTACTGCCGGGTGGCGAAGAAAGTGGATATGCGCGCTGTAATTTCATCCGCTGCGGAATTCGCGGCACGGTTTTCTGCATCCCGGCGGGCACGAATATTGGCAAAGCTCTGAGATGAGCGGTCATAGGACGCACTGGCACGCACGGTTCCAGCCGTTACCAGCGTGTTGGCCACAGGATCCATGACACGATATTGAACAATCACTGTCAGACGGTAGGAAGAGGGCGCGCCACTGCGTTCTTCAATGGCAATGGCATCATCCGACTCAGCCAGCGTATAGCTCATCTGATAGCGTTTTTCCGCAACAGACCGACCATGATTGAAGGTGAAAATCAAACGATTGCGCAGTTCCTGCGATACCCTGCCCTTGGCAGAATCAATGCCAATGGCTGCCAGTTCATTCGACACCTTGTCGATGCCATAGCCGCCATTTGGTCCGTAGACGGGGCGGACATTGCAGGCTGCGGTTAGCAGGCCCAACAGAATAACGGCCAGCGCCGGTGTTTTAAGAATTCGCAAAGTCCACTGCATCTGTCTGCTCTCGCTCACGATAAACTGCCGCAACATGTCACTATTTGGTTAATCAAACTACCACATTCACTATGCGGCCAGGCACAACTATCAGCTTTTTCGGGCTTGCCCCGTCCAATGCTTTTTGTACAGCAGGCATGGCCAGCACAGCCTCTTCGACTTCCTGTTTGGAAGCTTCTTTCGAAACGCTTATTTCCGCACGCCGCTTGCCGTTGATCTGGATCGGCAGAATGATCGTGTCTTCCGACAGCAACGCTTCGTCTACCTTAGGCCAGGGGCGGCTTGCGATCAAATCCGAATGTCCCAGATGCATCCAGCATTCTTCCGCCAGATGCGGCATCATCGGGGCCAATGCATGGAGCAGCATTTCGAACGCATTGCGCACAGCGCCGTTGGCAGCATTGTCGTTTTTTGCCAACTGGGCGGAGACAGCATTGGTCAATTCGTAAATCTGCGCGACGGCACGGTTGAACCGCAGGCCCTCAATGTCAGCCTCGATGGAATGCAGCGCCTTATGGGCAGCTGTCGTCAGGGCATGATCATGAGGTGAACCGGTGTCTTCAAGCGGGGCTACTTCCTGCACCAGACGCCAGACCCGTTGAACAAACCGGTGGGCACCTTCCACGCCAGCATCTGTCCAGATGACATCGCGCTCGGGCGGGGAATCGGACAGCACAAACCAGCGGGCTGTATCAGCGCCATAGGTTTTGATGATGTCATCAGGGTCAATTGTGTTGCGCTTAGACTTCGACATTTTTTCAATTTTGCCGATGGTCACTTCCTGACCGCCCTCAATCAGGAAAGCCTTGCGGTCCGTGCCTTCGCCCTCAAAACGCAATTCGGCCGGTGCGTACCAGATGCGCTCCTGACCGTCATGATAGGCTTCATGGACGACCATGCCCTGGGTAAAGAGGCCTTCAAAAGGCTCGTCGATGGACATATGACCGCATTGCGACATGGCGCGTGCAAAGAAGCGCGAATAGAGCAGATGCAGGATCGCATGTTCCACACCGCCAATATACTGATTGACCGGCAACCAGGAATCAGCCGCTTTTGGATCGGTTGGATTTTCACTGGTCGGCGCGGTGAAGCGGGCGAAATACCACGATGAATCTACGAATGTATCCATCGTATCGGTTTCGCGCGTGGCCGCCTTGCCGCAATTCGGGCAGGTTACCTGTTTCCAGGTGGTGTGGCGGTCGAGTGGATTGCCGGGTGTGTCAAAGTCAATATCGTCGGGCAGTTCCACCGGCAATTGCTCTTCGGGCACTGGCAGCGGGCCGCAATCATCGCAATGGATGATGGGGATCGGGCAACCCCAATAGCGTTGACGTGAAATGCCCCAGTCGCGCAGTCGGTAATTGATCTGCCGCATACCTTGCGGTGCGCCATCCAATTGCGTGGTTTCCAGCCGTTCGGCAATTGTTTGCTTTGCATCCTCAATCGTCATCCCATCAAGGAAATCGGAATTGAAGATTTTGCCGGGGCCGGTATAGGCTTCGGTTGCGATTGAAAAGTCTGCCGCATCAGCATCAGTTGGCAGCACAACAGGGGTTACCGACAATTCATATTTGTTGGCAAAATCCAGATCGCGCTGATCATGTGCCGGACAGCCGAAAATGGCACCCGTGCCGTAATCCATCAGAACAAAATTGGCGACATAGACGGGAAGCGTGCGGTCCTGCAGCGGATGTTTGACGCGCAGGCCGGTATCAAAACCCTGTTTTTCCGCTGTCTCAACTGCCACGACGCTGGTGCCGTGTTTGCGGCATTCGGCAACAAACGCTGCCAGTCCGACATTATCGGCAGCCAGTTTCTGTGTCAGCGGATGGTCTGGTGATAAAGCCATGAAGCTGGCACCAAACAAAGTGTCCTGCCGGGTCGTAAAGACTTCCAGCGGATCATGATCAGTGTCTTCAAACGCAAAGCGAACACTCATGCCTTCTGATTTGCCGATCCAGTTTTTCTGCATCAGGCGAACTTTGTCCGGCCAGCGGTCAAGACCGTCAAGACCGTTCAGAAGATCATCTGAATAGTCAGAGATCTTGAAGAACCACTGTGTCAGCTCGCGCTGTTCCACATCAGCGCCAGAGCGCCAGCCCTTGCCGTCAATGACTTGCTCATTGGCCAAAACGGTTTGATCGACCGGATCCCAGTTCACTTTTGATTTCTTGCGGTAGGCAATGCCTTCCTTCAGGAAATCGAGGAACAATTTTTGCTGCTGATGATAATAGGCCACATCGCATGTGGCGAATTCCCGTTGCCAGTCCAGCGACAGGCCCATGGATTTAAGCTGGCTGCGCATGGCCGCGATATTGTCATAGGTCCAGCCTTTGGGATGGACCTTGTTCTTCATCGCAGCATTTTCGGCGGGCATGCCAAACGCATCCCACCCCATGGGATGCAGAACATTGAAACCCTTGGCGCGTTTGAACCGCGCAACCACGTCACCCATGGCATAATTGCGCACATGGCCGACGTGAATTCGACCTGACGGATAGGGAAACATCTCAAGCACATAGTATTTTTCGCGCGGATCATTATTGTCAGTCGTGAACAGATCCCGCTCCGTCCAGACTTTCTGCCAGTTCGGTTCGGTGATCTGCGGATTGTAACGTTCTGTCTGCACTTTCGCGGCGGCCATGTTTCTGCGCTCAAAATTTTGGAATTTGCTTTGAAATCTCGGCGAGACAAACACCAGAAATGACAGCGCCGGTCAACTGCAATAAAAGATCGAACAGAGTTTTCATCACGATACAGGACTGATTCATGGCGTGGACCCCCTCTCCAACACCAAATTCAAACCATACGATTGACCGACTTGCTGCTGTGCGCGGCGACATTGCCGAAGCGGTGCTGCGCTATGAGCGCGATGCTGGTGCCGTGCATCTGGTGACTGTGACCAAAACCTTCGCGGCGGAGGCCTTGGGGCCATTACTTGCCGAGGGTCAACGCCTGTTTGGTGAAAACCGGGTGCAGGAAGCGCAGGGAAAATGGCCGCAGCTGAAGGAGCGTTACCCGGATATTGAATTGCATCTGATCGGGCCTTTGCAATCCAACAAGGCGGAAGACGCGGTGGCCCTGTTTGACGTCATTGAAACGGTGGATCGCCCCAAAATCGCACGCGCCTTGAAAAAGGCTGAGGAAAAGCTTGGCCTGAGCCGACGATATTACATTCAGGTGAATACGGGGAATGAGCCCCAAAAGGCCGGGGTTGCGGTGGTGGATGCGGCGGATTTCGTCAAAACCTGCCGGGACGAGATCGGCCTGTTGGTGGAAGGGCTTATGTGTATTCCACCTGCAGATCAGGTCGCAGAACCGCATTTTGCATTGCTGCGTCAGTTAGCCGAAGAAGCTGGCCTTGCCAATTTGTCGATGGGTATGAGCAGCGATTATGACACTGCGATCATGCTGGGCGCGACACATGTGCGCGTCGGCAGTGCAATCCTTGGGTCGCGTTCAGCGCCGTAGGAATGGGTCGTGTTACCGGCGCCTGTTACAACCGGTTGTAACAGGCGGCTGACGGGTCAGCCGCCTGAAGATTTTTGCACAATCAGGTAATGGACTGACCGGTTTTTGCCCAATCGGCCAAAAAGGCAGCAAGGCCCTTATCGGTCAGTGGGTGTTTGACCAGCGCTTTCAGCGTTGCAGGTGGTGCCGTGACAACATCAGCGCCAATAAGAGCGGCCTGTTTGACATGATCAACGGTCCGAATGGACGCTGCCAGAATTTCGGTCTTGAAATCATAATTGTCATAGATGATGCGGATATCAGCAATCAGATCCATGCCATCAACGGCCATATCATCCAAACGACCAATGAAAGGAGATACGAAGGTTGCTCCGGCCTTGGCGGCCAGAAGCGCCTGATTGGCTGAGAAACACAGGGTAACATTGGTCTTGTGACCATCTGACGTCAGCGCCTTACAGGCTTTCAGCCCGTCCATGGTCAATGGCAGCTTGATGCAGATATTATCTGCGATTTTTGCCAAAACCGCTGCTTCCTTCATCATGTCAGCATATTCTGTTGCAGTGACCTCTGCCGATACAGGCCCTTCGACCAGATCGCAGATTTCCTTGGTCACTTCCATGATATCACGACCGGATTTCATGATCAGGGACGGGTTTGTGGTGACCCCATCCAACAGACCGGTATCATTCATCTCGGCAATCTCTTTGATATCTGCCGTGTCGACAAAAAACTTCATGGGGTTATCCTCATCTTCTCATAAAATGTATTCATAGCTTGCCGTTCAATCGCACATTCTGCGGACAGACGCCACGAAAGTTTTGTTGTTATTGTGGCGACGCAATTACACTTTTGAACCGCCAGTGCGCCCTCCGGGTGTCAATCCCATGCGTGAGGCATGCCATGATGCTTCGGCGCGTGAGGAAATTCCAAGCTTGCGGTAAATTGATTTCAGATGACTGGCGATGGTGCTTTCCGACACATCCAGATGCTGCGCGACATCAATGTTGCGCAAACCTCTGCTGATAAGGGCCAACACCTGCTGCTCACGCTGTGTTAATTCCGCGTCCGGTTCTGCTGCCGGGCCCGTATTGCTGAAATGCTGCATGATCCTGCGTGCGATTGAGGGTGACAATGCCGGAATCCCATCCGCCAATTGCTTTAATTGACGGATGATAAGCTCTGATGGCTGATCTTTAAGAAGATACCCGTTTGCGCCGCCGGATAAGGCTGCCACGATATTGGCATCATTGCTTACAATTGTTGTGATCACACTCAGTGTTTCGGGACAGTCGGTGCGAATATGCCTCAGAATGTCAAATCCACTCCCGTCAGGCAGCGTCAGGTCAATCAATACAAGATCATAAGTCGTTCTGGAAAGGGAGGACAGACCTTCTCGCACCCGCCCGGCGCAGGTGACCTGGCAGCCAGAAAATGCTGCCTCCGCGATGTCGGTCAACCATTGGCGGGTCTCGGCAACATCCTCCACAATCAAGATAGTTTTCATGGCGTCGATCTCCGTGCAACTGGAATCGCGGCGGTGAGGCGAAAGCCCGGATTGACATTGATTGTTTCCAATGAGCCGCCTAGCGTATCCACCCGCGCGCGAATGCTGTCGAGGCCAAGCCCTTCATGCGGGGTGGGATTCTCAGGAATTCCCCGGCCATCATCTGCAATGATGAGGTGCAAATGCCTGTCCCGAAGTACAATTGATATCGACACGGCTAACGCCTCCGCGTGGCGTAAAGTGTTGCTGATGCACTCGCGTATGATTGACCTCAGGGCATGGATAATATCCTGGGATACTCCGCTCAACGGGTCTCCTGTGACCTTCCAATTGAGTGACAGGCCATACGCCGACAGTCGCTCGACAGTTTCAAGACGCAGTTCTGCAAGAGACTCCTCCAAAGACTGATTTGCGCCAGATGGATTGTTTATGATGTCGCGCAGTTCTGACAGGGCTTCGCGGATCATTGCGTTTTTTCGCTCAGGCTCTTTGCCGTGCAATGCACTCAAAAGCTTTGCACCAATATTGTCATGGGTATCCCGGGAAATCCGATCGCGTTCCTGCGCGGTTCCCTGCTCAAATGCGTCTCGACTTTGCGACGTATAAACCAGCATTGCGCATAATTCGTCGGCAAGGCTGAGATCCACGCTGGAAAACAGTTTCCGCCCTCCCTGCGCCAGTGACAGCTTTAATGGAGCAACGTACCCATGGCCTGGCATCAACAATATCAGGCCATCGTCGCAAATTTTTGGGGCACTGCACTCGGATGTTCTGTCTATCGATAGTGGATCGTAGATCGTGCGTAGTAATTCAATCCAGTCCGAATTGCGCTGAGTGCCATCGGATGTGAGCGCAATACCCACAACTTTCTGGAAAATAGCCTCGCGACCGCCTGGTGTTGGCATCAGACGCCGCATCAGAAAATCTCGCGACGGCAGATAGATAAGGGCTACTATGAGAAGCGCCACGCTGAAAGCCGGCAAGGTGTCGAGGGCAATCACTGACACAAGAAAAACGTCAATCGCAGCAAACGCAACTGCGCCGCCCAGATAGAACAGAATCCGGAATGCCCATCGGTCAAGATCAAACAACCGGTAGCGTACAATCCCGAGCGCAATGCCGGCATAGACCAGGATGGCCAGCGCATAGCTGACGCCCTGAGGCGCAAAGGACGGCTCACCGATGAGGCTCGGTGTCACATACAGAAGTATAAAAATTACAGTGGACAGAATAAGTGACAACCCAAACCAGACAAGGGCTGCCTGCAGATGCGGCTCATTCCTGGCAGCCCGATATTGGATGCCGGCCATCACTGGCGCGCTCAGCGCTGCAACGCCGAGTGGCAGATAACGGCCAAGACCGGGACCGGTAAACCCGATCCGCAAAGCATCCAGCAGCCACCAGATACCAAACCCGGCTATGATCAGAGCCAGGATTGTCGGCGGCAGAAGACGACGGGGATAGACCAGAAACATGACCAGCAGAGACACCGCAAAGGCCAAAGAGCCAAGTGGGTTGATGGTATTCAGGATGTAGAAAAAAGGGTCTCCCAGGGCCAGTTCACGGTTGAGGTAGATCGCCGATGGGTAGGTTGACGCCAACAATGCAACGCCGCTGACACCGAGCGTTCGCGCACCTGGCATCTGAGGCCGCAAGGCCCAAACGCACGCGCCGATGATACTGCCGACCAAGCCGACGGAAATTTGCACCCAGAAACCTAACGGCAAGTCACTGACAGGGCGCGTCGACGCCACATCAACTGCCATACGGGTGCCATCCTCCTTTGTGAAAAATACGCGATTACCGGACAGAATCCTGTAGAGGATGTCCTGTCGCCCAAAGAACCTGGCAAGCGCAGTGTAAGTCGCCACTCCATCAGCTTCCTCGACAATATCAAATGGCTCAAGGTCGATTGTTCGGTCATTGCCGTTGTCAAGGCGGACGAGCACATCGCCTGGCATGAACTGCGAAGAAGGTCCATCAGGCGAGACCGCAACAATACGCAGACCGTTTTCGAGGTCTTCCCCGTCCAATTCGAGGCCCAGCCAGGGCTGATGAACCGCAATAAACGCCATCCAGCCAGCCAGTAAAATTGCAATCAGTGTTGTCGCAGCAACGATCAGAAATGGTGTTGATTTTCGGTTCACCTGTGGTGGCCTCGGGTTCCCAGTTCGCTTCCTGTTTATGTTGAAACTTTTGGGTTTCTGCCAGCCCAATTTCTCGTTTTGCAACTTGTCCGGCATTCAACATCCCCAATAATCGGACAGCGCGCATTCTGCACCGCTTTTCGTACCCTTGAACTCCCCTGTTCAGGGGATTGAGCAAGCTTTGTGGCGCTCAGTATTGTGCCCCTTGGTTTGATAAGTGGTTCGGATACGCGGACCCGACTGGGGGACAGTTAATGACATCATCGAATTTGAAAAGACTTTTAGGCGCCACTGCGTTGTGCACCACATGCGTGTTTGCGTTGCCCTCCAGCGCCCAAGAGTATTTGAACACCGAAACAAGGATTTTAGGCAAGGGCATTTCCGATGACGGTTCGGTGGTAATCGGGAATACGGATCCGCTGGATGGCGGCGCGACCAGTCATGCAATGGTCTGGACCGAACCCACCGGATTTACATCGCTGGATGGTATCTCTCGCGGTGTTTTGTTCAAGCTCGATACGCAAGGAATTTCCGGCGACGGTTCAGTTATTACAGGCAGTGCGAACAATTCAATTTTCGGATCTGGCACCACAGGGAACCGTGCCTATCGCTGGACACAGGCGGGCGGCTTTCAGGACCTTGGTTCTCTTGGCTCGAACAATTCAACTGGTCTTGGCATTTCAGCCGATGGCAACGTCATTGTGGGCGGATCCTATGACGCGGATGGGCGCTTGCGCGCCATGCGCTGGACTGCTGTAGACGGGATGGTAAGCTTGGGCGAAATGGACGCCGATGAGGTATCCGCTTCAGCCTATGCCACCTCAGGCGATGGCGTGCTCGCCGTCGGCATTTCTTCCGGGTTTAGCTCCCCGACATATTCGCGCGCATTTTCGTGGACCGAAGGTACGGGAATGGTAGCGTTGGCCACACTTGAAGGCGGCAGCTCCAACGCTCTGGATGTCTCCTATGATGGCAGGGTGATTGGCGGCAGTTCCCAAATGGGCGGTCATCAGGTGGCAGTGCGATGGGTGGATGGTGTGGTATCTGCACTCGGGCAGACGGATCGTGGATCCATTGCCTATGCCGTATCGGGAAACGGAAAAGTCGCTGTCGGTGATATATCCTCTCCTGGCATTCCATCAGGATTTCGCTGGGACGATG
Organism: Pararhizobium sp. IMCC21322; assembly: GCF_030758295.1. Lineage (NCBI taxonomy): Bacteria > Pseudomonadati > Pseudomonadota > Alphaproteobacteria > Hyphomicrobiales > Rhizobiaceae > Pararhizobium > Pararhizobium sp. IMCC21322. Next base: position 5,239,299 of record NZ_CP132335.1, on the reverse strand, counting down.
CAAGCGGCCTCGTTAGCATTGAACAATGGCTGCGCTCGAGCGGAGCGACAATTTCTGATGGTAGCACTTACACCGCGCGTGCAATCAATTGCGACGGTAGCGTCGTGGTTGGCGGGACCTTTCCATCCGGGGCAGGGCCCTTCCCCCGCTCTGACTTGTACATAGCTCGTGGCAACGGCACAGGGTCTTCAACCTGCAGCTACAGCACCGATACTTCTGGTGGCGACGGAGGTGCGGGTGACGGTGGCACAGGCGGCGGCGGAACTGGTGACGGCGGAACTGGCGGCGGCGGCGGCGTGGGCCTGATCATGCTGAACGATCTGCAGAACAGTCTGCTTGATGCGGCGTCCGCGAACACTGCAGTGGTGGGTGGGCTCGGACTGTTGCTCAATGGCGCGGGAAGCCGCCCGCTTGACCGGCGCACGACGATCGGCAAATCCATAATCTGGGTCGGCGGTGATCTGGGGCGTACGGATCGCGACAGCCAGGACAGCGCTGTGGCCCTTGGCGAGATCGGCTACGGCCGCAATTTTGGCGCTTTCCAGATTAACGGAGCGCTCGGGATTACCGGCTCCAGCGCAAAAACCCTGTTCGGCGGCAAGACGGAAGTTTTGAGTACTTATGCAAAGCTTGAGGGTTTGTATAAGCTGCATTCGACTGAAAGCGGTGGTATATGGGCCCTTGTGAGTGGTTCGGGGCTTTTGGGAAAAGCGGATATTTCACGCAACTATCTTACCGGTGGCGGCATCGTTGACAGCTCTGATGGTCGCACCGATGTCTACGGCTTCGGTCTGCGGGCGCGTCTGCAATGGGAAAATCTTTTGCCCTATACATCGCCCTATGGCGAATTTGCTCACGTTTCAGCCTGCATGGACGGATACAAAGAAACGGGTGGTGCGTTTCCCGCACGGTTTAACACTCAATGTGAGCGTTCCAATGAATTGCGGGCTGGGGTCGACGCCAAGGTTCCGGTCACCGATAAAATCAGTGTAACTGGTACCCTCGAGGCGGTCCATCGGCTGGACTCCGACGGGAGTGGCGTTTCAGGGCAGGTCATCGGTCTCGGGAGTTTTGATTTTGACGGTGGATCGCGCAAGCAGAACTGGTTGAGGGCCGGGCTGGGGATTGAAACACAATTGGGCGAAGCAACACTCTCTCTTATGGGGAATGTGACCACTGAAGGCGGTGCGCCGCAGCATTGGATCGCGTCCAAACTCAGTCTGCAATTCTAAAGCGCGTCTAGCACCAACGTTCAAATCTGTCTTGCCGGGCCGCCGGGTCACGCTCTAAGACTATGATATGGATTCGACCAAGACACGCCAGAATGAACACCCAGTATCTGCGGCCCATATCCGCAATACGATTGTTGACGTTCTGGTGCCTGTCGCTGTTGATCGACCTTATAGCTACAAGGTGCCGGAGGGCATGGCCTTGCGGCCGGGGGCGCTGGTTGTCGTGCCGCTGGGACCGCGAGAGGTGACCGGCGTTGTCTGGCCAGCCAGTTCCGAGCAGGTCGATGTGCCCTCAGCCAGGCTGAAATCGGTTCTGTCCGTTCATGATGTGGCGCCCTTGCAGGATGATCTGCTGGATTTTATTGCTTGGTTATCGGCCTATACGCTGGCCCCATTGGGCATGGTGCTACGCATGGTTTTGCGTGCGCCAGCGGCTTTGGAGCCGCCAAAGCCAATGCCGGGGTTTCGGTTGGGGTCGATTGTTCCAGAGCGGCTGACGCCTGCGCGTCAGCGTGTGCTGGATCAGCTCCAGGAAGGATTTGCCTGGACCAAAAAGGGGCTGGCGGAAGCCGCTGGCGTAGGCACCAGCGTTGTTGTGGGTCTGGAAAAGCTGGGCGCACTGGAAAAGGTTCTGCTGCCACCGCAACACACATTGCTGGCGCCGGATACTGCCTATGGTGTGCCGGAACTTAGTGATATCCAGCAGCAGGCCGCTGACCAATTGGTTGCATCTGTCGATGAAGGCGGGTTTCAGCCTTCCTTGCTGGAGGGCATCACCGGGTCGGGCAAAACCGAGGTCTATTTTGAAGCCGTGGCCCGGGTGCTGGACCGTGGCAAGCAGGTGCTGTTGCTGCTTCCGGAGATTTCCCTCACGACCAGTTTTCTCGACCGGTTTACAGATCGGTTCGGCGCGCGTCCGGCGGAGTGGCATTCCGATGTGTCGCCCAAACAACGTGCGCAAGTCTGGCGCGGTGTTGCAGATGGCACGGTGCGTGCCGTGGCCGGTGCGCGGTCCGGATTGTTTCTGCCGTTTCGTGAGCTTGGCCTGATTGTTGTCGATGAAGAACATGAGCCGGCTTATAAACAGGAGGAAGGTGCGATCTACCACGCCCGCGACATGGCTGTGGTCCGCGCGCACCGGGCCGGATTTCCTGTGATCCTTTCGTCGGCCACGCCATCGGTGGAAACGCTTAACAATGCGCAATCGGGTCGTTACCAACATATCAAATTGAACGAGCGTTACGCGGCGGCTGAACTGCCCGATCTGTCGACCATAGACATGCGTGTTGACGGGCCGGAGCGCGGCCATTGGCTTGCGCCAAAACTGGTTGGAGCTTTACGCGACACACTGGCTGCGGGGCAGCAAAGCCTGCTGTTTTTGAACCGGCGTGGCTATGCACCGTTGACCCTGTGCCGGAAGTGCGGACATCGCTTTCAGTGCGAGAGCTGTTCTGCCTGGCTGGTGGAGCACCGTTTTCGCGGAACGCTGTCCTGCCATCATTGTGGCCATACGCAGAAAAAGCCGGATGCCTGTCCGGAATGCAATAGCACGGACAGTCTGGTGCCTTGCGGTCCGGGTGTTGAGCGTATTACAGAAGAAGTTGAGGCGTTGTTTCCCGAAGCGCGCACCCTGATGCTGTCATCGGATATGATGGGCGGTGTGCGGCGCATGAAGCTGGAACTGGAATCGGTCGCCAAGGGCGATGTGGACATCGTGGTCGGCACCCAGCTTGTTGCCAAGGGGCATCATTTTCCGTTGATGCGGCTGGTGGGTGTTCTGGATGCTGATCTGGCATTGGGTCAGGGCGATCCACGTGCTGCGGAGCGCTGCTTTCAGTTGCTGGCACAGGTCACCGGTCGCGCAGGCCGGTCCGGCGGCAAGAGCGCGGGCCTCATTCAATCCTATCAACCTGACCATCCGGTGATTGATGCGCTGGTGAAGGGCGAACCGCATCTGTTTTATGAACGCGAGATGGCTGAGAGAAAGGCCGGGGGCTTGCCGCCGTTTGGCCGTTTGGCCGGGCTCATTGTGTCTGGCGAAGACAAGGCGGCTGCGGCGACGCATGCGGCGGCCCTGTCGCGTGCCTCGCCTAGGGCTGAGGGCGTGCGTGTGTTGGGGCCAGCTGAAGCGCCCATGGCTCTGGTGCGGGGCCGGCACCGGTTTCGGCTGTTGGCACGAGCGCCCCGGAACTTTGATTTATCGCGCTATCTTCGTGAATGGCTGAACGCGGCACCAAAGGCACGCGGCAGTGTGCGTGTGTCGGTCGATATAGATCCTGTGAGTTTTTTCTGACGCTTGTTGCCTGCGCCTGTCAGGGGAGAATTGGGGCGAAAACCGATTTGCAGGTGCCTGCGTAAGACGGGAAAACATCAAGAGGCCTGTCATGATCTATCTTGCCACTCTGTCTGCCATCATTACCGTCGGCTTCGGCCTCATCTGTCTGATTGCGCCACGCTATTCGCTCGGGCTTATTCATCTCCAGACGAAGGCCGAGCGGCCGGAGGCGCTGGCTGAAGGGCGCGGCACTCTTGCGGGCTTTTATCTGGGCGTTGGCCTGCTGTGCCTCTTTGCCCCCTCATCAGCGGCTTTTTGGGCGCTGGCGCTGGGATGGCTGTTCACAGGGTTTGGTCGCGGCGTTTCCATTGTGCTGGATAATGGGCGCACAAAGTTCAATTATGGCTCCATTCTGTTTGAACTGGGCCTTGGTCTGGCGGCGCTCCCGGCGGCTTTGGCTGTGTAATGATGGACAAAACGCGCAACAGCCATATTGCACCGCGCCAAACCATATGATAGGTCAAGCGCGATTTCACCGGTTATAGTTTTGTGAAGACTTCGGCATCTAAATCCAAGGTGTTGAAATTAAACAGAATTAATTGTCGGAAGCCCGTTTTGGCGGGTGGTAGGAAAGATTGTTGATCCGAAGGAGACGGGGCAAAGGTGACTGAGACTGTTTCTCAAGAAAATTCTGGTGCGCAAGCAACCATCGTATCTTCCGGTGTTGCGACCCGATACGCGACTGCGCTGTTTGAACTCGGTCTGGAGGAAAAGTCCCTCAAAAAGATCGAGGCAGATCTGAGCGATTTTTCGAAAATACTGGCAGATAGCGACGATTTGAAGCGGCTGGTCAAAAGCCCGGTCTTTTCAGCTGATGAACAATTGGCAGCGCTGGGGCAGATTTTCGACAAGGCCGGATTTTCAGGATCCGCCGCAAATCTGATCAAGATTGCTGCCAAGAACCGCCGACTGTTTGCAGTGCCTGGCATGATCTCAGCGTTTCATGCAATGGCTGCGATCCATCGTGGCGAAGTCACAGCATATGTTGTTGCTGCCCAGAAACTGGACAAAACTCATCTTGACGATCTGAAAAAGGCTTTGAAGAAAAGCCTTGGCAAGGACGTCACACTGAATGTGCGTGTAGACCCATCGATTTTGGGAGGGCTGACCGTGAAAGTTGGCTCTAAAATGATCGACACGTCTTTGCGCACCAAACTTAACTCCCTTAAAATTGCATTGAAAGAGGTTGGCTGATGGACATTCGGGCCGCGGAGATTTCCGCAATCCTCAAGGAGCAGATTAAGAATTTCGGCGCTGAAGCTGAAGTTTCTGAAGTCGGCCAGGTTCTGTCTGTGGGTGATGGTATCGCCCGCGTTTACGGTTTGGACAACGTCCAGGCCGGTGAAATGGTGGAATTCCCCGGTAACATCCGTGGCATGGCGCTGAACCTTGAAACTGACAATGTCGGAATCGTGATCTTCGGGTCCGATCGTGACATTAAAGAAGGCGATACGGTCAAGCGTACCGGCGCGATTGTGGATGTGCCTGTGGGCAAGGGTCTGCTTGGTCGCGTTGTTGATCCGCTTGGCAATCCGCTGGATGGCAAAGGCCCGATTGAAAGCAGTGAGCGCCGTTTGGTGGACGTCAAGGCACCAGGCATTATTCCGCGTAAGTCGGTTCATGAGCCTATGTCGACCGGTCTCAAGGCAATTGATGCGATGATCCCGATTGGCCGTGGCCAGCGTGAGCTGGTGATTGGTGACCGTCAGACCGGCAAAACAGCTATTCTGCTGGATACGATCCTCAATCAGAAATCACTGCATGAAAGTGGTGACGAAAACGAAAAACTGTATTGCGTTTACGTGGCCATTGGCCAGAAACGCTCGACAGTTGCCCAATTCGTGAAAGTTCTGGAAGAGCGCGGCGCGCTTGAATATTCCATCATTGTTGCGGCCACCGCATCTGAGCCGGCACCACTGCAGTTCCTGGCACCTTTTGCCGGTTGTGCGATGGGTGAGTTTTTCCGCGACAATGGCATGCATGCCCTGATCTGTTATGATGATTTGTCAAAACAGGCTGTTGCCTATCGTCAGATGTCGTTGTTGCTGCGCCGTCCACCAGGCCGTGAAGCCTATCCAGGTGACGTTTTCTACCTGCACTCTCGTCTTCTTGAGCGCTCTGCGAAGCTGAACGAAGACAATGGTTCCGGTTCACTGACTGCGCTTCCGGTTATTGAAACCCAGGCGAATGACGTGTCGGCCTATATTCCGACAAATGTGATTTCCATTACGGATGGGCAGATCTTCCTTGAGACTGATCTGTTCTTCCAGGGTATTCGCCCGGCAGTGAATGTGGGTCTGTCTGTGTCCCGTGTGGGATCAGCCGCCCAGATCAAGGCGATGAAGCAGGTTGCCGGTACAATTAAGGGTGAATTGGCCCAATATCGTGAGATGGCTGCGTTTGCGCAGTTCGGATCTGATCTTGACGCGTCCACCCAACAGCTCCTCAACCGCGGTGCGCGTTTGGTGGAATTGCTGAAACAACCGCAATTCTCTCCGCTTAAAACCGAAGAACAGGTTGCAGTGATTTTTGCTGGTGTGAATGGCTATCTGGACAAGATCAAAGTCAGTGAAGTTCGTCCTTTTGAAGAGGGTCTTCTGTCACTTCTGCGCAATGAGAATGCAGAATTGCTGAATGCGATCCGGACGGAGAAAGCTCTGACGGATGATATCAAGACAAAGCTGACATCAATCATCGATGCTTACGCGAAGAATTTCGCGTAAGTCTGGTTGTTGGACGGGGCCGCTCTGCTTATCGGCGTTTTGCAGATAGACTGTAAAACTTGTTGGTGACGGTGGCGCTGGCTCATTCAGGAAGAAGTAGACAAACATGCCAAGTTTGAAGGATCTAAAAAACAGGATTGCCTCGGTCAAGGCAACGCAGAAGATCACCAAAGCCATGCAAATGGTTGCGGCGGCCAAGCTTCGGCGTGCCCAAATGGCTGCGGAATCTGCGCGTCCCTATGCTGAGCGTATGGATGCGGTGCTGGCAAATGTCATTACGGCCATGGAAGGCCGGGATGATGCTCCGCTTTTGATGCGCGGCACGGGCAGTGATCAAACACATCTGCTGGTGGTCTGCACAGCCGAGCGCGGTCTGTGCGGCGGCTTTAATTCGTCCATTTCGCGTCTGGCGCGTAAGCGTATTCGCGAACTGAACGCTGCCGGCAAGACTGTGAAAATCCTGTGTGTCGGCAAGAAGGGCTATGATGCCTTGAAGCGCGAGTTCGCCAGCCAGATTGTTGACGTTGTCGATTTGCGTGAATTCAAGAATGTCGGTTTCGCGAATGCGCAGGGTATCGGCAAAACAATCATCTCCATGTTTGAAGATGGCGAATTTGACGTTTGCAGCCTGTTCTTCTCCCGCTTCCAATCGGTGATTGTACAGATCCCGACCGAGCAGCAGATTGTTCCGGCAAAAGCGCCGGAAGGCACGCAAGAAGGGACTTCAAGCGCGGCGATTTATGATTATGAGCCGAGCGAAGAAGAGATTTTGGGCGATTTGCTACCACGTAATCTTTCGGTACAAGTGTTCCGTGCACTTCTGGAAAACGCAGCTTCCGAACAGGGCGCACGTATGAGTGCCATGGACAATGCAACCCGCAATGCCGGTGAGATGATCGACAAGCTGACAATGAGCTACAACCGTCAGCGTCAGGCTCAGATTACCAAAGAATTGATTGAAATTATTTCGGGCGCTGAAGCGCTTTAGAACGCAAGGACAGGACAAAAGTCATGGCTGATAAAAAAGGTGGACATATCACGCAGGTGATTGGCGCGGTGGTGGACGTTCAGTTCGATGGCCATCTGCCCGCGATCCTGAATGGTCTTGAAACAATGAATGGCGAGAACCGTCTGGTTCTGGAAGTCGCGCAACATCTGGGTGAAAACACAGTGCGCACAATTGCCATGAATACAACCGAAGGCCTTGTACGCGGTCAGGCGGTTACGGATCTTGGTGAAGCGATTTCCGTGCCCGTCGGTATCGGTACGCTTGGCCGCATCATGAATGTGATTGGCGAACCAGTTGATGAAGCCGGTCCGATTGACAGCGACATGATGCGCGAGATTCACCAGGACGCGCCTCCGTTCACAGAACAGTCAACAGAATCTGAAATCCTGGTCACAGGTATCAAGGTTGTTGATCTGTTGGCACCTTACGCCAAGGGCGGTAAGATTGGTCTGTTCGGTGGTGCCGGTGTTGGCAAGACGGTTCTCATTCAGGAACTCATCAACAACGTCGCTAAAGCGCATGGTGGTTATTCCGTGTTTGCCGGTGTTGGTGAGCGTACTCGTGAAGGGAACGACCTTTATCACGAGATGATCGAATCCGGCGTAAACAAGGAAGGCGGCGGCGAAGGCTCCAAATGTGCACTGGTGTTCGGCCAGATGAACGAGCCTCCCGGAGCGCGTGCCCGTGTCGCGTTGAGCGGTCTCACAATTGCTGAACAGTTCCGCGATGAGGGGCAGGATGTTCTGTTCTTCGTGGACAATATTTTCCGCTTTACTCAGGCCGGCTCGGAAGTGTCTGCGCTGCTGGGTCGTATTCCTTCTGCCGTGGGCTATCAGCCAACTCTGGCGACCGATATGGGCACCATGCAGGAACGTATTACAACGACAACAAAAGGCTCGATAACTTCCGTGCAGGCGATTTACGTGCCTGCGGATGATTTGACAGATCCGGCACCGGCCACTTCGTTTGCTCACTTGGACGCGACAACGGTTTTGAACCGTGCCATCTCGGAAAAAGGTATTTACCCGGCTGTGGATCCGCTGGATTCCACATCCCGCATTCTTGATCCCTTGATCGTTGGTGAAGAGCACTACAATACAGCGCGTGAGGTCCAGGAAATTCTGCAGCGCTACAAGGCCCTTCAGGACATCATTGCCATTCTGGGTATGGATGAGCTTTCCGAAGAAGATAAGGTTGCTGTGACACGCGCACGCAAAATCGAGCGTTTCCTGTCCCAGCCGTTCTTTGTTGCCGAAGTCTTCACCGGTTCACCGGGCAAGCTGGTGTCGCTGGAAGACACGATCCGTTCGTTCAGAGGCCTTGTTGACGGCGAGTATGATCATCTGCCGGAAGCTGCATTCTATATGTGCGGTTCCATTGATGACGCTCTGGAAAAAGCCAAGAAAATGGCAGCCGAAGCCGCTTAACTGGCAGGCAGTCGCAGTATTGAAAGAGGCAGACTAATGGCCGAATCCTTTCCGTTTGAACTGGTATCACCAGAACGTCTGGTGTTGTCGGAAGACGTGGTTGAAGTTGTAATTCCTGCATCTGACGGTCAAATGACCGTCATGAAGGATCACGCCCCGACCATGACAACTGTCAAGCCAGGTCTGGTTCTGGTCAAACGCGCCGAGGGCGGCGAAGACACAATTTTTGTGGATGGCGGGTTTGCTGACATCAACGACAATGGTCTGAGCCTTCTGGCAGAAGTTGCCATGCTGGCCAATGAGTTGGACAGCGAGACGCTGGCGGCCCGACTGAAGAATGCTCAGGAAGCTGTCGATGTGGCTGAAGGCGATGCCAAAGACATTGCCAATCTGCGTCTGTCCGATCTTGAACATGTGAAACAGTCGCTATCGCTCTGACGTCACATATCTGGAATTTCAGAAAAACCCGGCTCATTCGCCGGGCTTTTTTAATGTCTCAGCCAGCATCCAGTTTCAGATTGTCCGAGATTCCGCAGAAGGCATCTACGACCTGTTCATAGACCTCTCGTTTGAACGGAACGATCAGGTCCGGTGTTTCTTCCAAATCTGCCCAGCGCCAATCCGAAAACTCGGCCTCAAAGGCTCCGCCGCCGGGCGTTAAAACGTTGATTTCTGTCTCATCGCCGGTAAACAGGAACGCGAACCATTTCTGCCGCTGGCCGCGATACTTGCTGCGCCAGCCCTTCTTGATGATGTCGGGAGCCAATTCATACGTAAACCAGTCCGGGGCCTCAGCCAGCATTTCTATGCTGCTGACACCTGTTTCTTCAAACAATTCACGCTTCGCCGCCGGAAGTGGGTCTTCCCCGTCATCAATGCCGCCCTGGGGCATTTGCCAGGCGAAACTCATATCGTCCTCTTCGGGCAGGGTTTCGGGCATTCCAGCCCTGCGGCCGACCCATACCTTGCCGGATCTGTTAAACAGGGCGATGCCCACATTGGGGCGGTATGGGAGGAGATTTTCTGAACTGTTCATGAGCGCTTACCACATTGATTGTTCTGCACGGGCGGGCCATTCCTTATCATAAGAGGTTCCATCAAAATCATTTTTGAGTTCCTGCATCATATCGCCTGCCGATGGGAGGGTTTTTGCGGGCTTGAAATGCTCCGGGTTCCACAAATCAGCCCGCATGACAGCTCTGGCGCATTGGAAATAAATTTCGCGGATGGTCACTATGATCACCGAACGGGGCTCTTTTCCCTGCATTTCATACTGGCTGGTGAGGTCCGCATCTGTGCTTATAATTGCTGTTCCATTGAGGCGCAGCGTCGTGTTGCTGCCCGGAATGAGAAACAGCAGGGCGATTTCAGGATTGCGCACAATGTTGCGTAAGGAATCCATTCTGTTGTTTCCCCTGCGGTCAGGCAGCAAAAGGGTCTTTCGATCCTTGATGAAAACGACCTGTTCTGCGTCGCCGCGCGGTGAACAGTCGATCCCTTCCGGGCCGCTGGTGGCCAATATCATGAAAGGTGACGCTTCGATCAGCAATTGGTAGTTTCTGGTAATCTGGTCGGAGACTTTGATCAACGAGGCTTCTGAAGGCACGCCATACAGCTGCTCCAGCTGACGAATGTCGGTTACCAATGTCATGAAAGCGTCCTCTGTCGACTTCTTTCAGCAGTAACCCCTGACAGGAAGTGAGGCAATGTCTGCTTTTTACAGCGTCACAATTTTGGCATGGATAGATTGATTGCTGCGCTCAAGGGGATCAGTGTAACACCGCGCTGTTCCAGTAATTGCAGCCACTCCGTGAGGGTTGCCACTGTGGATGGACGCAATTGGGCATAGCCCACGGCAAGGCCCTTGGTGTTGGACAATTCCTCAAGTTGAATGAGGTGCTGTTCGATGGAAGCGCGTGTTGCGTCTCCGTCAAGCACAACATCCACCTTCAGAAATGGCAAATGCCCCAGTTGATCCGTCGAGGCGCGGCGCACAATCTGGTCAGCAATACTGCGAACAGAGTTTGACGGATCAATGAAAGCAAGGCCTATTTTGTTCAATTCGCTGGCAAATGCCGTCAATGCATTTTCGTCTGCGGTGAACCGTGCTCCCATAGAAGGGATCACGCCGATATAGTTTGATGTGCGCGATAGAACCCAATCCAGCTTGGATTTGTTTTCTGCAGGGGTTGCATCGACCAGAAGCGTGTGGGGTCCCGGATCATTCTGGGGGTAGTTGAAAGGCTCCATGGGCGCTTCGATCAACAACTCGAAGCCGTTTTCGCGAGACAGCTTCTTCCATCGTTCCAGATTTTCGCCATAGGTTGCAAACGCCAGCGCTATTGTTGGTGGCAGTTCAACAAGCGCTTGTGCCGTGGTGCTTTGGGACAGGCCAATGCCGCCAATGACCAGCGCGATTTTCGGACCCTCGGGGATAAATTGTTGTGGTCTTGAATAGACTGAAAACGGGGTCATGCCATCGCCGGAGCGTTTGGGGATCAATCCATATTCGCTGCGCGCCACCATATTATCCAGGGGGAAGACGGAGAGGCGGTGAGCGTTGGAATGGATTGACGCCGCAATTGGCTCTTCACTATCTGCAATATTCGCGTCCGGTGCGGCGGTGATCGTGCCCGGACTGGCTGCTATCGCCCGCATTTTTGTGCCTGGCAGCAGGGGATCAATGCTTAGATCTTCCGGATCCGGCGTCATGCTGGGGCGGACATTTGCGACGCCTACAGTGCCGAGATCAAGCTGCGCCGTCGCATTTGTAATCTCGACACTGACATGCGGGCGTCCGCCTGCCGGATCATCGAGAATTGAAATCCAGAGGATGAGAACAACAATCAGGCATAAGCTGATGGTCGACAGGCCGACAATTGCAGGCAGTGCTGACCCTGATTGGTTTTCTTTCGAAACCTGGCCCGATTCGTTTATAGGAACAGAAAAACTGGTCACGTGATGCGGCTTTCCACCTGCTACCCCCGATGGTGAGGGCGCAGACTAGCGGCTACATGGTGAAGAATTGGTTTCTTTTAAACAAAGAAGCCCGCTAACGAATTAGCGGGCTTGGGTCTGTATGATCGAATTCAAAATCACTGAGGTGATTTAGTTTGGAACACCCTGCTCAGGATCAGGCGGGAAGTTTGCATGTACCTGAATGCCATTCAGGAGGTCATAGGCAAAGTTCAGCTGCTGATCATCTTTGGGATCGGGTGGCACATACGCTGAGGAGCCAGCCTTCTCTTCTTCGTCACCACCATTTGCCAAATGGCCACGCAAGGAGGCTTCACCGCGAGGCTGCTCCAGCCCCTTCAGTTCTTCGGGCAGTTCCTGAATCACACGGATATCAGGGACAATGCCTTTTGCCTGAATGGAACGGCCTGCCGGTGTGTAATAGCGCGCAGTCGTCAGACGAATCGCGCCTTCGGTGCCAAGCGGGATAATGGTTTGAACCGATCCCTTGCCGAATGAGCGTGTTCCAAGAATGGTGGCACGGCGATGGTCCTGCAATGCGCCGGCAACGATTTCGGATGCAGAAGCTGCGCCGCCATTGACCAATACAATAACCGGTTTGCCGTCTATCAGATCTCCATCGCGGGCAGAGAAGCGTTGGCTGTCGCCATTGTGCCGTCCTCTGGTGGAGACGATTTCACCGCGCTCCAGAAACGCGTCGGATACGGCAATAGCCTGATCCAGCAAACCGCCGGGGTTGTTGCGCAAATCCAGAACATAGCCTTTCAGACCATCTTCTTCCTGTGTTTCCTTGATCTCTGCAATTGCATCTTTCAAGCCATCAAAGGTTTGATCGGTGAACTGGCTCAGTCGAATGTAGCCGATGCCATCTTCGATGCGGAAACGGACGGAACGGATTTTGATGATGTCGCGAATGATCGTGATATCAAACGGCGCGCCATCGCCGCGACGGACCGTCACGGTCAAGGGCTCTTTAACGGCGCCGCGCATTTTTTCCACGGCCTCATTTAAAGTCAGTCCCTGAATCTGCTCGCCATCCAGATGGGTGATCAGATCGCCAGGCAAAACGCCAGCTTTTGCAGCCGGTGTGTCATCAATCGGGGTCACAACCTTCACAAAGCCGTCTTCCATGGTGACTTCAATACCAAGACCACCAAACTCACCGCGGGTCTGTACCCGCATATCCTGATACGCTTTGGCATTCATGAAGCTGGAATGGGGGTCAAGTGAGGTCAGCATACCGGTAATCGCTGATTCGATCAGGTCACCGTCGCCGGGTTCCTCAACATAATCGTTGCGAATACGCTCAAACACATCACCAAACAGGTTTAATTGGCGGTATGTATCGCGGCTGGCGGCCTCCGCAGATGCGCCGACGATCGGCAATTGACTCACGCCAACCACGCCTGCAGCGCCAATCATGACGCCTGCAACCAGGGTGACAACGGATTTATTTATCATCTTCATGCCCTTCGAATATGTTTGCCGGATAGTCTACCGCAAAACTTCAACCATCTAAATCATTTTCGGTGGCTATATCCACGACCCACCAGGAGGACGGGTCTATTGAAACGCCATCTTTTCTAAACTCAACATATAGCGCAGCAGGACCATCTGTCACGTTACTATCCGTTAGGGATCGATCATCCCCATTGGTTATGGAGCCAGCATCTGCAGTAACCAGATTGGCAAGCTTCCGTGACCCCATTGTGGCAATGGGCTCGCCGGACAAAACAAATTGCCCCAATTCGACATTAATTGTTTCCATACCTGCCAGTACCAGATGGTAATCATCGCCAGCATTCAGGATCAATAATTGGCCGTACGTGCGAAATGGCCCGGCATAGACGACCCAGCCATCGGCGGGGGCTATGACTGCGCTGCCAGGGCGCGCGGCAATGCTGATGCCCTTGCTGTCATCGCCAGTTTCATCAGGTGAGCCAAAATCCGCCAGTAATGCACCGCTGACCGGCAGTGGCAGCAGTCCTTTCGCATCGTCAAAAGAGATTGCCGGTGCAATACGGCCCTGATCTCCCAAAGCCTGCAATTTTGACGTTGTTGTTCGTGCTGCGGCTCGTTGCGCTGCCTCGCGGCGGGCGGTTTCTGCTGCGTCGATGGAATCTTGTTGGGCTTTCTGAACGGCAGCAATTTGCTCTTCCATTGAGCCTATCAACTCTTTCAGACTGACAGCTTCCTTGCCCAATTCCGAAGCTTTTTGCTGCTGGATTGCCAGCTCGGATGTTGATTCGCTCACTTCTTCCCGTTTTTTGTCGAGCAGCAATGCCAGACGGGTCTGTTCCTCACTCAAGGCCTTATAGTCCGACTTGAGCTGATTTGTCGTATCCTCGATCTCTGTTCGTACAGCCACCAGTTCATCGAGATCGGAGGCCAGTTTTTCAGCCTGTCCCCTTACATCCGGCAGGACGGCTCCAATCAGCATGGCACTGCGGATAGCACTCATCACATCCTCCGGGCGGACCAGCAAGGCGGGCGGTGGAGAGCGGCCCATGCGTTGCAGAGTGGCCAGAATTTCTCCAAGCAATGCGCGTCGTTTGAGCAGGGACAGGCGAATCACTTCTTCGGTTTCCAGTGAGGCATCCAGCCGAACTTCGGAATTGGAAATGCTGTCTTCCAGTGTTCTGGAGCGCTGGGCAGCTTCGATCAATTCCGTGTTGAGTGTTGCGCGGGTTTGTTCCAGAGCCTGCACATCTGCGGCCAGTTCGGCCTCTCGCTCGGCGGTGACCTCAATACTGGCCTGCAGATTTGCCAGATCCTTGGCCCGCTGCTCCATTTCCAGGCGCAGTTTGACCTCGCGTGGCGTTTCCGCAGCGGCCATGCCTGCGAACAGGCACAGAGACATCAGAACGACACAGCGGATGAGGAAAGCGATCATGACGCCTGTTTAGCGCAAACTTGCGCCGGTAAAAAGCGCCAATGGAAAAAGTGAAGCGTCAATCTCCTCAGCTCACAGCAGGTCTTCAAGCGCCGGATGTGGAAAGGCGCGCCGGGCAACGACTGCGTAAAAGGTTTCCACAATCGCCAGATCAAACCGCGATGTTTCCACCAATCCGGCTGCAATCTCGTCGGCCAGAACAACATTTGGCGCAATAGCGATGCCAAAATCCTGACGGGTCAACAGGCGCACCATGGCCATATCATCAACTTCAGCGGCAATTTTTGGCTGCACACCCAATCGTGCAATCAGGCTGTCAAACCCAGTGCGAATGGAGCTTTCTGTGGGCACAATGAGGGGCTCATTGCGAAGCAGATCCGCCAGCGTTTTGTGCTTCAGTCGCGCCGGATTTCCGTGGGCACCCACCGTTTGCTCTGCAATAAGATGCGCTGTGAACTCTGCGGTGCCAGAATTGCGTGGCGGCTGGGTGGTCAGCATCACATCCAGCGCCAGTGATTTGAGAGATGCCAATAAGGTTTCCTCGCCGCCTGATTTCAGGATGACTTCGGTCGTCTGCTCCTCAAGAACAGGTTTTAAAAACTGGAGTTGAAAGTTTCGGGACAATGTTGATATGGCTCCGACGCGCAGCGGCCAATTGACGTTTCCCCGTCCTTCAAGCTGCGCAACCAGCTCTTCACCGGTTCCGAAAATACGGTCCGCATAGTCGAGCACAATCCGCCCGACTTCGGTAATTGCCAATTCACGGCTCACGCGGTCAAACAAGGCATGGCCCAGGCGATCTTCCAGCGTTTTTATTTGCGTGGACAGGGCCGACTGCGACAGGTTCAGCTTTGCGGCCGTACGTGTGAGATTACCTTCATGGGCGACCTCCCGAAAATAACGCAGATGCCGGTAATTCAGGGTGTCCATATCTTTCAGGCCCTCAGGAAAGTGTGTCTTGCAGAAATGTTCTAAATAATAGAACGAAAATTCAAAAAGATATATTTTTTATTCTAAAACTGATCGCGCATACCGCTCTGACAATTGAGTGTTAACGTTACGGACTTCATCTTTTGAAATCGCGAGCACCATGCTGACGCAACTGCCAAAAGCCAATCCATCTGCCTGTGTCGAGCCCTCAACCGGATCGGGAACGCCGGTGGCCATCCTCAGCATTCCGGTGTTCATGGCTGTTGCAGACGCATTCATTGGGTTTTAAGGCTCGCAAAAAACCGTCATGTATCGGAAGAAGGATCTGATTGAATGGTAAAAACAACGCAAAGCTGGGCGGATATGGCGTGGCTGAATGAGCCGGATGACTGGTCGATTGATCCGGGTGGCCTGTTGCATGCGACGTCGGGAGACAAAACCGATTTCTGGCAACGGACACATTACGGCTTTGAACGGGATGATGGCCACGCGCTGCTGCAAAAGCGGACGGAAGATTTCAGTGCGGTTCTGACATTCAGCGGAGATTATCAGACACTGTATGATCAGGCCGGGTTAATGGTGCGGTCCGGGCCAACCGCATGGGTGAAGTTCGGTGTTGAACTGACCGACGGGGCGACACATCTCAGCGTTGTCGTCACAGACGGTTTTTCCGACTGGTCCGCGCAAGCTGTTGCCCTTGACGGGCCAGTGACATTGCGCATCACGCGTCTGGGCAATGTGCTGCTCATGCAGCATGGAGGGAGCGATGGATGGCAAATGGCCCGTCTTGCTCCGCTTCCCGATGCCGCTACCACAGTCCAGGTCGGACCCTACCTTTGCTCCCCGGAACGGGCCGGTTTCAAGGCATGCTTTCATGACTGGTCGTTGACTGATCCGCAGGTGAAAGAGCTTCATGAATGAAGAACTGTGATGTCTGGCCGGCAGATAGCTGACATTTATATCCAGCAACTCTGCCCTCCATCGCCCATCTGGAAGAGAACCAGCGCGCCTGGAACCTGATTTGACTATTGGAGAATTCTGAACGACGGAGCATCGCAGGCCGGGCGGGCTTCGTCTGAATGATTTGCCGGGTTTGCGGCCCATTTTTACTTCTGTTTCTTGCTCTGTTACGTCGAAAATTTCATCCTTATGAATTTCCGGTTTCATCGTTCATTTACTTACATTCCGGTGATCAAAAGTTTGTAATGATATTTTAATGCGAACTGTGAATGTTTGCTGCAAGAAAAATGTAGGAAATTTCTTCATGAGAATTCGCAAGCATTCATTGTTCGCATTTTGCGTCGTCATCGCTGTTACCGTGGTCTTGAGCCTTGGGGTTTGGGTGGGACTGGACCGGGCAGTAGATCGCGTTACCAAGAATGAAGCGGAATCACGCGCTGCACATTGGACCCAGTATTTTTATCAGAATCTGGGTAATCTTGAGGGTCTGATCCGCTCGGGAAAGCCGACCGAGACACAGGCTAAGCTCATTGATGCAGCGGTTCAGTTCGGCGATGTGTTTCGGTTCAAGGTATTCCGGCCTGATGGCACCGTTGCTCTTGTCTCGGATGAATATCGGTTCATCAATGAAGGGCACACCCTGTCTGAAGTGAATGAGAAAGCACTGGCGGTATTTCAGACCGGAACCAGCGACATCACTACTTATGACGGACGACTGAAAGATAATCGTCCCGACACTTATGTAGAAGCCTACGTGCAGATTACAGACGGTGCCGATCAGAAGATTGGGGTGGTTGAAGTTTACCTGGATCAGACAAACATGGCCGCGAATCTGAGATCCGGATTTTCCTGGATTGCCTATGCGCTGCCATTTTTGTGCGCCCTGATCTATCTTGTTCCGTCTCTGGCATTCCTGAAGAAAGGTGCCATCGCAAACGCAGAAAAGGCCAGGGCTGAACGTCTTTCTAAATATGATGTGCTGACGGGGCTCTATAATCGGCGGTCCTTTACGCTTTTTGTCGAGAAGTTTTTCGGAGGTAATGGCGATGACACTAAGCCGGTAGGGATGATCTTCATCGACATTGATGACTTCAAACAGGTCAATGACAGTTATGGGCACGAAGGTGGTGATGCTTTTCTGCGCGCCACCGCCAGAGCCATTGAAGATCAACTGCCCGCTGATGGTATCGCCTCACGGTTTGGCGGGGATGAATTCGTTGTCTGCCTGCCTGGCGTATCGAAGGAACAGTTGAACGCAATTGCGGAAAAGATCCTCGCGGCGGTTTCAAATGGCATTGAATACAAGGGTAAAACCATTGTCGGGCATGTCAGTGCGGGGACTCATCTGGCAGCTGGTTCACAGGATATCGAAGACGTGCTGCATGCGGCCGATATCGCAATGTACAAGGCCAAGGAATCCGGCAAGAATACCGTTACCAGTTACACCTGTGATATGGAGCAGGAACTGAAGGAACGTCAGCGCATCGAGAAATTACTGCGACAGGCCGTGGATGGGACCGGACTGGAACTTCACTATCAGCCAATCAATGCATCGGATTCGAAGGCCATTCTGGGTTTTGAGGCATTGCTGCGTTTGCAGAGTGAGGACGGGACGATCATTGGTCCTGACCAATTTATCCCTCTGGCCGAGAAGCTGGGACTTATCAAGCCTATTGGGAATTGGGTACTGGAAGAGGCCATTTCCAACGCTAAAAGCTGGCCCGAGCACATGTTCGTGTCAGTCAACCTGTCACCCGTACAATTTGAACCGCAGGATTTGCCATCAATGGTGGCAAATTTGCTGGAAAAATACGAATTTCCAGCAAAAAGACTTGAACTGGAAGTGACGGAAAGCCTGTTAATGGGTGACGATGGCAGTGTGCATAAGCAACTTGAAGCGCTTAAGGAAATGGGTATTTCCATAGCTATGGATGATTTCGGAACAGGTTATTCCAGTCTCAGCTATCTTTGGAAATACAAGTTCGACAAGTTGAAAATCGACCGGTCATTTGTGCTCGGCTATGAAAATGACTCTGAGACACTGAAGAAGATCATAGAAACCATTGTCGTACTTGGCCACGGCATTGGCATGGAAGTGACGGCAGAGGGTGTGGAAAACGATACTCATATCGATGCTCTGGCTCATATGGATTTCGATCAGTTGCAAGGGTTTTATTTCGGTCAGCCGATGGACGCGAATGAGGCTGCCAGGGTCATTTCCGCAGACACGCTGAATACAATTCAAAGGCAGATCGCGGCTGGCATTGAACCCGAGCAAAACGTCGCTTAGGCCAGAATGATTTCACGGGCATTCATGTGGGATTGTAAGCTGCCGGATCATGTGATCCCGCACCTATTCATTCAACGCCATTTTGACAAGCTTTGCGACTGTGTTCATGTTCCGGGACGTTCCGGATTGGGCTGCAGGAATTTTCAGCTTTGACTGTCCCATGCCCTCGCCATAGTGGATGTAGAGCTCCTGCGCGCCGAGGCGCATTTCTTCGCTCTTCAACCCGGTTGCCTGCGCAAGCGCATCTTTGGGTGGCGCGCCATCCAGAAAGACCACCATGGTGCGGTTTCCCGGCTTATCGGGGAAGGGATTGGCATCCAGAATTGACTTCAATTCAGGGCCGGTTCTGATGAAAACGGGGACAAGCCGGCCTGCATAGGTCTCAAGTCGGGCTTCAAGAACGGCCTTTGCCTGATCTGTCGGCAGATGGGTCGAAAACACAACATTACCGCTTGCGATATAGGTCTGAACATCTTCAAACCCTGCTTCTGTGCACAGTTGAATGAGATCTTTCATAGGCAGTTTTCCGCTGCCGCCGACATTGACTGCCCGCAAAAGTGCAACATACCTGACCATATCAGCGTTCCATCTCGGTGATGCTCAATCTACTCACAGGCCACTCACCCGCCACTTATCCGTTTGGTTGTCAGCGGGTCAGCGCTGCCTTCATATTTGCTTCGGGGAAGCAGGTTGAAGCCTGTCCCGTTGCTTCCTGCCAACGGCCTATGGAGCGGCGGGTTTTGAAACCGGCCAGCCCATCGGCACCGCCAACATCATGCCCTTTTGCTTCCAGCGCACGCTGCATGGTTGCCACGTCGGAGCGCAGCAGTCCGCCGACAGCGCCCCAGCGTGCGGTAAAATCACCAACACCATACTGGATGCGGTCACCGACATGACCGACAAACAGCGCATATAAATCGCTCTTGTTATATTCCTTCAAAACAAAGAAATTCGGTGTGGCAATGAAGGCCGGACCGTTTCGGCCTGCTGGCAGAAGCAGATAGCCTTCACCGCGTTTTTCGTGATCAGGGAAAGGGCGCCCGGACACGCGTTTTATCCCCATGGCTTCCCAAGCGGCGATGGATCGGCCCTGATCCGGGCCCTCCAGCGTACAGGAAACAGACCGCGGCAGATCCACTTCAAAGCCCCAATCGCGATCGCCGACCCAGCCGTGCAAGGCAAGGTAGGTTCCGATGGATGCTATGGTGTCAGCTTCAGAGTTCCAGATGTCAGCGCGGCCATCACCATTGCCATCTGCAGCATATTTCAAGAAGCTGGATGGCATGAATTGCGGCTGGCCAAGAGCGCCAGCCCAGCTGCTTTTCATGGTGCGCTCTGGTGCGTGGCCTGCCTCGGCGATCTGAAGAGCCGCTACCAATTCAGCGGTAAAATAGGGCGCTCTTGTGCTCATAAAGGCTTTCGTGCCCAGAACTTTAAACACATTGTGGGGGATTGAAGCTCGACCATAACCGCTTTCGCGGCCCCAGATGGCCAGAACGATGCGTCCCGGCACACCGGTTTGCCGTTCGACAGTTGCAAGTATTTTTGCGTGGCGTGCCGCCATCTGTCGGCCAACCGAGGTGGCGCCATCAATGCTGCCGCGTCTGAAATATTTTCCTGGTGAACTAAACTCAGCCTGACGCTGGCGCTTGGGCACTTTGGGCTTGGTGCCTGGTGGTACAAGGTCCGGAAGGTCCCAATTCAGGGTCACTCCGGAAAAAGCGGCATTGAAGGTGCGCCGCGACACACCAACGGACCGCGCTTGCGGTAAAATTGTATCTTTCAGCCAGTTTTGGAACTGCCGCTCGATAGCGCCGCGATCCTGAGCGAAGACTTGTCCGGACGTCACGAGCAAAAGAAGACATAAGAGGGTGCGGATCATGGCTATCCTTGTATCAAAAACAGAACGGCTTTCAAGTTTTCCAATTGGGTTTTGACCCTAGTCCCGATGATAGGGGTGTCCAGACAGAATGGTGATGGCCCGGTAAATCTGCTCTGCCAACAGGCATCGTGCAATCTGGTGGGGGTAGGTCATTTTGCCCAGCGATATTTTTTTGGTCGCAGCATCCAGCAAAGCATTGCCATGGCCATCAGCGCCGCCAATGAAGAACCATGCTTCCGAGCAGCCATTATCGCGTTCTTCCGCCAGAATATTTGTGAAGCTGCGGCTGGTGTGGGCAGTGCCATGTTCATCAAACACGAATTTTGCCGCGCCAGGAGGTGCGGCACCCAAGAGCATGTCAGCTTCCTGGGCCTTGCGTTCAGCTGGTCGCGGTGCGCGAGATTCATTGAATTCGACAATGCGCAATGGGCCAAGGCTGAGCGCGCGGCCTGCCTTGTCGGCGCGATCAGCATAGCGCGCGCACAAATCCTGCTCGGCACCGCGTTTCATCCGCCCGATTGCAGCTATCGTCAGTTTCACTGGCTCAGTTTCACTCGCTCAGGCGTTTGCCGGAGCCGGTGTCATATCGTCTTCCTGGGCGCGCCAGATTTTCTCGATATTGTAAAACTCGCGCACTTCAGGGCGGAAAATATGAACGACAACATCGCCTGTATCGACCAGCACCCAGTCGCAAGCCGGCAAGCCTTCAACAGAAGCGCGGCCAAGACCGGCTGTTTTCACATCGCGCAAAAGGTGATCGGCAATCGCATTGACGTGACGATGTGAGCGTCCGGTGGTCACCACAATATGGTCGAACAGTGGAGATTTTCCGCTGATATCGATTGGCAGTGTTTCCTCAGCCTTGGAATCATCCAGGCTGGCGAGAACAATTTTAAGGGCTTCTTCCGAAGAGAATTCGGTTTCAGCCGCTGCCTCTGACATCGCATGTGCGGGTTGCACATTTGCACCTTTTTTTGGCGCTGTGTCGGAGGACGAAGCCTGCAATGGCATGGTCAGGGTTTTATCCTTTTAAAAATAAATGCACCCGTCGCCGAATAGGCCTTCCTCATGTCACAGCCCAAAATAATGGACCAAACCGGCATTTTTGCGTCGGCCCAAAAGAACCAACCACATCAAAGCACAGGCTTTCATGGTGAAGAATTTTCCGATAACGGCCACACGGTCAACGATCATACAATCTCATCTGAGAGTTCGTCTGAGTGAACGGCTATTTACCTTCGCGCAAGGCATAAGCCATGCACACTCCTAAAATAGGCTCTGACAGGCAATAGTTTCAAGGCTCTTTTGCCAGAAAAGGCGGATTTGTAGGAATTATGGTCAAAAAACACCAGATTCAGCGTTGGCACCGCATAGTAAAACACCAATTCGCTCCCCCGGTTCAGGTCTATAGGCGCCATGGACGAGCGCAGACAGTGCCGTTGCTCCACCCGGTTCGGTGATGATTTGCAGCTTTTGCCAGATGGCTTTCTGGGTTTTGAGAATAGCGCTGTCGGGAACGGTGATTGCGCGGTGAAGGTGTTTTTGGCAAATTTCAAAGGACAATTTGCCCAATGATTGCGCGCCAAGACTGTCCGCTGCGATTGAACTAATTTCCACATTAAACGGTCGTCCGGCCTGCAGTGCCTGAGCCAGACAGCAGGCACCATCCGGCTCCACCGAGATTACGCGACACACATCCTGACATGCCGATAAAATGCCGGCGATGAGACCACCGCCACCGGCTGCCACCAATAATGTGTCCAGCGGGCCTGATTGCTGCAGCCACTCCAGTGCAACCGTTCCTTGCCCGGCGATGGTTTCTTCAGCGTCATAAGCGTGAATTGTCATCGCGCCGGTTTGCTGTTGATAGGCGTTGCATAGTGCAAGGGCATCGGCATAGTGCGCGCCTTCCACGACCAAATCCGCACCCGCTTCACGGATTTTAGCCTGTTTGGCCAGGCTGGATATTTCCGGCACGAAGATTTTAGCTTTGTGACCCAGGCGCGCGGCAGCATAGGCCACGGCTGCACCATGATTGCCACCGGACGCTGCCGCGATGCCTGCCTTTGGAACCGCTCTGGTGAGCAGATTGTTGAACGCGCCGCGCGGTTTGAATGACCCTGTGTGCTGAAACAGT
Source organism: Pararhizobium sp. IMCC21322 (assembly GCF_030758295.1). Classification (NCBI taxonomy): domain Bacteria; kingdom Pseudomonadati; phylum Pseudomonadota; class Alphaproteobacteria; order Hyphomicrobiales; family Rhizobiaceae; genus Pararhizobium; species Pararhizobium sp. IMCC21322. The sequence continues at coordinate 5,216,505 of NZ_CP132335.1, read as the reverse complement.
TCCAGCTTGAGGGACACGGGCGTGTCATGGTCGCAAAAGTCGCCATTGCTGTCCATGACAGGCGTGCGGCGAATATAGGGCGCAATGCGCGCGTGAGCTTCTTCGATTGCACTGCGGCTTATCATGAGGGTTCCTGATTTATGAGAGCGGATTTGTTTACGAAAGAGGGCTGGGTTTCAAAACGGGTCGTTTGCCCTTCTTTCCAGCTTGCTGTCCGGTTTTGCTTCCTGTCTGGGCCGTTGTGATCTGGCGTTTGGATACTGAGGCCATGGGACGCTCCAGCGATGCTTGCTCTGCAATCAGCGGCAGGTCGTGAAGGCCTGATTTTGCGGCTCTGGCGGTCAGTTCAAACAGGGCGGCACTTGCCCGCTCGGTCGCCTTTTCCCAATTACCGGATAGCAGATAATGACCAAGCAAGAGGGCCGCAAACAAATCCCCTGTGCCGTGTGGCGCGTGCGGCATGACCAGATGCTCAAATAGAATGGCCGGCGTGTCGGGCGTGGCTAGCAGATTGCCAATATACCCTTTCATCAGTCCGGCAACGCTGGTCACGGCGACGCGTTGCGGTGATGCCGTTCTTGAAAGATCGGCCAGAGCGGGCGCGGTTGTTACGGATTGATCAGCAGCGCCTTCCAGCCAGCACAGTTCAAAACTGTTGGGCGTGGCGATATCGCATAGCGGCCAGAGCTTGTCGCGCATGGCGTTCGCAGTTTCCTCAGCGACATATAATTGGTCGCCATCTCCCAACACAGGATCGCACATATAAAGCAGGTCCGGATGGCTCGCTTTCAGATCGGATATGGCGTCGGCAATGATGTTTATCTGCTGAGCATCGCCCATATAGCCGGTCAGGATTGCGGCGATTGGCTGCGATTTGGCCAGTTCAGATAGATCAGCCAAACAGCCTTGCAGAAATTCAGCAGACGTATTTGTGCGGACCGAAGGACTGCGACCGGGATGGCGGGGCAGGGTGGCTGTTGGCACGAGCCAGACCGGAAACCCCAGTCTTTCCAGGGCAAAACAGGCCAACCGTCCACCGACAGAGCCATCAGCCACCAGGCTGGACAGAACGATAATTGAAGGGCGGGTGGCTGCGGAGTTTGAAGGCTGCATCTTAAGCGCATTTCAGTGCTGTTGAACCAAGTGGCCATCCATATCAGCCCGTTGGCCAGGTTAGTCAACTTGGCAGGGGATCGAAGTCACGATCGGGCTAAATCAGGTTTTCCTCTTCAAGCGGCTGGTTTTCAACAATGCGCTCAAAGCCAAGCCGGGACAGATCGAGGGTCTGATAAGCGCCATGGAGAATGAGTTCGGCTACGGCGCGCCCTGCCGCCGGGCCCTGTTGCAGGCCAATTCCGGAAAAGCCGTTGGCAAAATAGAAATTCTCAAGACGGGTATGAGGTCCCAGAACGGCGATCTGATCAAAACTGTTGTAGTCGTAATGGCCAGCCCATGATCGAATGATCTTGAATTCTTTTACGTCGGGCAAACGCGCCGCAAGTGCCGGCTTGATGATGCCATGAAACAAATCCGGATCCGGCTCAATGTCTGACGTGGTGCTGCGGCTGTCAGATGTTTTGTCGGGCGCGACGCCGCAAATGTGGAAGGGGCCATCCGGGCGCAGGAACACACCATTGGGGTCGACAAGCACCGGCATTTCAGATGGTGCAGAATCGCCATGGACCATGAAGATGCTGCGTTTTCTTGGCTCAATGGGCAGACGAATCCGGGCCATCCGCGTCAGAATTCCGGCATTGGGTCCGGTTGCATTGACGAGATGACCGCATTTCAGCCGCCGCCCATTGTCCAGCATCACCGAGCGAATTTCGCTGTCGGTATGTTCGATTTCGGAGACTGATCCCTTGATCAGGGGCACGTCCCAGTCGCGAACCGCGCTGCGCATGGAACTGTGAAGCTGGTGGGCATCGAACCATCCCTCATTGGACAGACCCAGAGCCCCGGCTGCCAGCCCGTCTGTATTGAGCCAGGGGAAGTGCTGTTGCAGCAAGGTGGGGGTCAATAGCGCGATGTCGGCTTTCAGCTTGCGCTGCTGGGCGACATTTTTTTCCAGAGTGTCCTGACCCTCCTCCTTGGCCAGAAACAGGTAGCCATGTTCTTGAAAATCCAGATCGATTTTCTGCTCCTTGGCAAATTCCTTGAGGAATTTTGCGCCATAGAGCGACATTTGAACGTTTTCTTTGAGAGAGAATTGCTGCCAGATGCCACCGATGGCCTGAGACGTGGATGAATGGCTGAAGCTCGGGTCGCGTTCCACGATGGCAATTGTGCCGGCAAAGCCAATTCCCCGCAAATGCCATGCGGTTGAAACGCCGACAATGCCGCTTCCAATAATGATGACATCAAATGTGTTTTGCACTGGGAATCGCTGGTTTTTTCACCGGGCATGTAATCGCTGCTGTAGCAGGTTCACAGTGCGAATGCCATGAAAAGACTGCTGACAGGAGCCGGTTTGTGGGTGATAAGAAGGCGCTCAATTATCTGGAAATCTCATGAACAAATACAACGCCTTTCGCAGCATATTGTATGTCCCGGCCGACAATCATCGTGCTGTCGCTAAAGTGTTAGGCAGTCCTGACATGTTGGGCGCTGATTGTGTCATTTTTGATCTGGAGGACGCAGTTACCAGTGCTGGCAAAGCCGATGCCAGAGAAGCCTTACGTGCAGCGCTGGAAGGGGACCGCCCAAAGGGCCGCATTCTGGTGCGCATCAACCCGCTTGATACGCTATGGGGCGCGGAAGATTTTCTGGCGGTTCTGGCGATGGTTCCAGACGGCATTGTGCTGCCGAAAGTGGACAAGACCGCTGATATCGAGACCGCGCTGAGCGCCTTTGAAGCAAGCGACGCACCAGCTTCCATTCGGTTGTGGGGTATGATTGAAAGCCCGCTGGCACTGATGAATATCGGTGAGATTGCCGCAATGGCGGCGGCGGCTGACCCAAGACTGGAAGCTTTGATGCTGGGAACCAATGATCTTGCGCTGCAAACGGGTACGCCTTTAGTGCCGGGACGGGCAGCCTTTATTCCGTGGATCATGCAATGCCTTGCAGCGTGCCGCGCTTATGGATTGGCTCTGGTGGATGGCGTTTATACCGATTTGAAGGATATGGACGGATTTCAGGCGGAATGTGAACAGGGCGCCGCACTTGGCCTTGATGGCAAAAGCCTGATCCATCCGGGCCAGATTGCGGCCTGTATGGTGGCCTTTACACCGGCTGAGGCGGATGTGCTGGAGGCGAAAGCCATTTGCGCAGCGTTTGCCGATCCGGCCAATGCTGGCAAAGCTGTTTTGACTGTTAACAACAAAATGGTGGAATTTCTGCATCTCAAAGCCGCTCAGCGGGTGCTGGTGAAGGCAGGCCTTGCGGACGGTACTCAATAAGCAGGACACACCATGAACCGGGAAACAGTATGAAACGGGAAACAATATGAAACTCTATCGATATCTTACAGGCCCTGATGATTCGTCATTTTGCAAACGCGTCTCCAAGGCCTTAAGTGCCGGTTGGAACCTGCATGGCAGCCCGACGCTGTCGCATAATCCTGAAAGTGGTTCCATGATGTGCGGACAGGCGGTCTGGAAAGAGACCGAAGGCACCTATTCTGACGATATAACTTTGTCTGACTATTAGGAGAATTGTTGTGACCGCAATCTGGCGCATGGGATTTCTTGGCTGCGTGCTTGGCTTTACGGGCTTGCTGGTGGCGTTTGGGGCAACAGCTGCTACTGCCAATCCGGCACATCCCAGCTGTACCGGCACAAGTATTGTCAGCCAGCTGGAAGCGGATTACCCGGAGGTCTATGCCAATCTGGAGCGCGAAGCGCGGGCTATTCCCAATGGGGAAGGGCTGTTGTGGCGGATCACAGCGCCAGACGGCAAAACATCATATCTGTTCGGTACAATTCATCTGTCTGAACTGAGTGTTCCGGAGATTTCGCCGACGGTGCTTGATCTGGTGCTGCAGTCGCAACTGGTGGTCACGGAAATCCCTGATATTGCCAATGAAACGATTGTTGCAGAACAATCGGTGCTGCAGATGGGAAACCTGTTTCTGGGTAATGGCAAGACATTGAAAGATTTCATGAGCCCGCAGGCCTATGGCAATCTGGAGCGTCTGATGACGGATATGGGACTGCCACCTTTTGCCCTGATCGGCTTTCGGCCGTTTGTCGTCACGGCGCTGATTTCCATTCCGTCCTGTGAATTGCCGGGCATGCTGGAAAGTACCGGGGGCATGAACAATACGGTTGATGTGCGCATCGCCAGCGCAGCCGAAGCTGCTGGTATTCCCACAACCGGCCTTGAATCCTTTGCCGAGCAGATGGAAGCGATTACCAATATTCCACTGGCCGAAGGCGTGAAGATGCTGGAGACTTTGGTTTTGCACGAAGATCAGATCGAAGACTTTGCTGCGACGCTGGTTGCGCTTTATGATGCAGAACGCATGGATCAGATGTTGGCACTTGAAAGAATCGAAATGCCGTTCGCGCCGCTGGCCGATATTCCGGAGGGTTTTGCAAAAAGCATGATCGTTGATCGCAATCGGCGCATGGCCGAGCGTTCTTTGCCTTATGTCAGCGAGGGTGGTGCATTTATTGCGGTCGGGGCGCTGCATTTGCCGGGCAAGGAGGGTTTGGTTGCCCTGTTTCGTGAGTCCGGTTTTGAGGTGGAACGCGTTCTGCTTCAATAGGCTTTCATTTGCGATAAAGTGCCCATGGGTCAAAAGGTTACTTTGACGTGGCTGCTTAAGTTTTCTAAGAACAGAGCACTTGATGGCAATATCTGGTTAATTTTCTGGCAGACTCCTTGCAAAATCTGTCTCGCCGATTGGCTTTGCTGCAAATAAAGGCGCATTTCATGTCTGAGACGACACCGACCCCTCATCCGCGCATTGGCGCTGATCGACCCCTTTCTCCGCATATTCAGGTTTACCGGCCACTGTTCACGATGGTGATGTCCATCGTCCACCGCATTACCGGCGTTGGCCTGTATTTCGGCATGTTTTTGCTGGCCTGGTGGTTGTTTGCGGCTGCAAGCGGTCCTGACTATTTCAACTGGGTTCAGGGCTTTTTCGGATCCTGGTTCGGACAGGTGATCCTGTTTGGCTTCACCTGGGCCTTGCTGCATCACATGTTGGGCGGCCTGCGCCATTTTGTCTGGGACACGGGCCATGGCTTCGGCGAAGTTGTGCGTGAGACAATGGCGAAGGCCACACTCGCCGGCTCGGTGATTCTGACAGTTCTTGTCTGGATCATCGGCTATATGGTGCGATAGGAGCAAATAAGCATGTCAATGCGGACACCTTTGAAAACCATTCGCCATCTTGGATCAGCCAAGGATGGCACATCGCATTTCTGGCAACAAAGGCTGACAGCCGTTGCCAATGTGCCGCTGGTTATCGGCTTTGTGATTCTTGTCATCATGTTGTCTGGCGCTACCCACGCGGAATTTGTTGCAGCGGCAGGTTCGCCGCTTGGTGCAATTTTCCTGATCGCAGCGGTTCTGTCGGTCACTTGGCATATGCGTTTGGGTATGCAGGTTGTGATTGAGGACTATATTCACTCAGAGGGCATGAAAATTGTGCTCGTACTCGGGAACACTTTCTTCACGGCGGCAATCGCACTTGTGTCGGTGTTTTCCATTCTGAAATTGAGCTTTGGAGGTTAGTCCGTGGTGACTGCTGCAAATGGTAAGGCCTATGACGTTACCGAACACACATTCGATGTCGTTGTTGTTGGCGCTGGCGGATCTGGTCTGCGCGCCACATTGGGAATGGCGGAGCAAGGCCTGCGCACCGCCTGTATAACAAAAGTATTTCCCACGCGCTCGCACACAGTTGCAGCGCAGGGTGGCATTGCGGCCAGCCTCAGCAATATGGGACCGGATTCCTGGCAGTGGCACATGTATGACACGGTCAAGGGGTCAGACTGGCTTGGCGATCATGATGCCATTGAATACATGGTGCGTGAGGCGCCGAAGGCCGTTTATGAACTGGAACATTATGGTGTGCCCTTCTCGCGGACCAAGGAAGGCGAAATTTACCAGCGTCCATTTGGCGGCCACACGACGGAATATGGTGAAGGCCCTCCTGTGCAGCGCACCTGTGCCGCAGCAGACCGCACCGGCCATGCCATCCTGCACACGCTGTATGGCCAGTCTTTGAAACATGACGCCGAATTCTTTATCGAATATCTGGCAATTGATCTGATCATGTCGGAAGAAGGCACCTGTCAGGGTATTCTTGCCTGGAAGCTGGATGACGGTACGATGCATGCCTTCAAGTCCAAAATGGTGGTGTTGGCAACCGGCGGTTATGGCCGGGCCTATTTCTCTGCCACATCCGCCCATACCTGTACCGGCGATGGCAATGCGATGGTCACACGTGCGGGACTGCCTTTGCAGGATATGGAGTTCGTTCAGTTCCATCCAACCGGTATTTACGGTGCGGGCTGCCTGATTACCGAAGGCGCGCGGGGCGAGGGTGGTTATCTGACCAACTCCGAAGGTGAGCGCTTTATGGAGCGCTATGCGCCGACCTATAAGGATCTGGCCTCGCGTGATGTTGTGTCCCGCTGCATGACCATGGAAATTCGCGACGGGCGCGGCGTAGGCAATGACAAGGATCACATCCATTTGCATCTGGATCATCTGCCGCCGGAAACTTTGGCAGAGCGTCTGCCGGGTATTTCAGAATCAGCACGGATTTTCGCCGGTGTTGATCTGACCAAGGAGCCGATTCCGGTTCTGCCGACCGTGCATTATAACATGGGTGGCATCCCGACCAATTACTGGGGTGAAGTGATGACCCTCAAAGACGGCAATCCTGACACCAAGGTGCCGGGGCTGATGGCCGTTGGCGAAGCTGCCTGTGCCTCTGTGCATGGTGCCAATCGTCTTGGGTCCAATTCTCTGATCGATCTGGTTGTGTTTGGGCGGGCGGCCTCTATTCGCGCCGGTGAAATTGTTGACCCGAAATCCAGCAATGAGAACCTCAATCAGGCGTCCGTCGACAAGGCTCTGCAGCGGTTTGATAAATTGCGCAATGCCAATGGCAGCACCCGCACCGCTGATCTGCGCCTGAAAATGCAGAAAGCCATGCAGGAGGATGCTGCCGTGTTCCGGACCGGCGAAACCTTGAAGAATGGCTGTAAGCGCGTGTCGGAAATCTGGGATGCGCGAGACGACATTCAGGTGACCGACCGGTCCATGATCTGGAATACGGATCTTGTGGAAACCATCGAGTATGAAAACCTGATGGCCAATGCCATCACCACAGTTTACTCCGCCGAAGCGCGGACAGAAAGCCGCGGCGCTCATGCGCGTGAGGACTGCCCGGATCGGGATGATGAGAACTGGCGCAAGCATTCGCTGTCCTGGGTGTCTGAAGAGGGGAAAGTAACGCTGGATTCGCGTCCGGTTCATGCTGACCCGTTGTCCAACGAAATACCGTTGGAGAAGATCGCCCCCAAAACCCGCGTTTATTAATTTCTTTTTGCTGAGAGAGCCTTTCAATCATGGTTCAACTGACACTGCCTAAAAATTCACAGATGAAGCAGGGTAAAGCCTGGGAAAAACCATCTGGCAGCAATTTGCGTGAATTTCGCATCTATCGCTGGAATCCTGACGGGGACGGCAATCCGCAGGTCGACACTTATCATGTGGATCTGGATGATTGCGGACCGATGGTTCTGGATGCGCTGATCTGGATCAAGAGTAATATTGATCCGACCCTGACCTTCCGACGGTCCTGCCGCGAGGGCATTTGCGGGTCCTGTGCCATGAATATCGATGGAACCAATACGCTGGCCTGCACCAAGGGCATGGATGAGATTGACGGGGATGTTAAAATCTATCCCCTGCCGCATCTGCCGGTGGTCAAGGATCTGGTGCCGGATCTGACGAATTTCTATGCCCAGCATCGCTCGATTGAGCCGTGGCTCAAAACAACAACGCCAAGCCCGCAACGGGAGTGGAAGCAGAGCGAAGCGGACCGTGAAAAACTGGACGGGCTGTATGAGTGTATTTTGTGCGCCTGTTGCTCAACATCCTGCCCAAGCTATTGGTGGAATGGTGATCGCTATCTGGGCCCCGCAGTTCTGTTGCAATCCTATCGCTGGCTGATTGACAGCCGGGATGAGGCGACCGGTGAACGGCTTGACGATCTGGAAGATCCGTTCCGGCTGTATCGCTGTCACACCATCATGAATTGCGCGCAAGCATGTCCGAAGGGTCTCAACCCGGCCAAGGCCATTGCAGAAATCAAGAAGATGATGGTTGAAAGACGCGTCTAAAGGGTAGGTCTTGTCATGGTTGGGCTGCTGCTCGGTCCCATGTCTCCCAGGAATGCCCTGACCTGGAGCTGGCTGCTGGTGTGGTCACTCGTGGGCTTCATCTGGGGATTTGCGGAAGCTCTCTGGTTTTTCATCATGGTGGATGTGCTGATCAGCCTGGCTGTGATGCGCTTCGGCGTGCTGAAGGCCATGGTCCCTGCCTTTACGGCTTTGATCGGCACAATGCTGGGCGGCATTGTTCTTTATAAATTGTCGCAGGTGAACCCGGAGTTTGTCCGGTCCTTCATTCTGACAGTTCCCGGTATTACCGAGGAATTGTTGCGCTATGCGTCCACTGATATGGCAGCGGAACCTATGGGCGCGTTGCTGTTTGGCGGCTTTACCGGGGTTCCGTTCAAAATATTTTCTGCAACCGCCTTTGAAGCCGGCATTGCGCCATTGCTGGCGTTTCTGGAACCGGCGACCATTGCCCGCTTTTCAAGAATTGTGGTGGTACTGGTCCTGTCGGGCCTATTGCGCAGTTTTCTTTACACCAGGCTCCGCCGTGTCGGCCTGATGCGGTTGACCCTGTTTATCTGGGTGTTGTTCTACGCCTGGTTTGGCTATGTGTTCTGGAACATTGTTTAGCGGCCCTCGCCTGATGCAGGTTCCGCCACCGCTACTTCACTGAAACTGCTTACTGACAAACGTATCGCGATCAATCGGTAACAACGATGTTATGCCCCCCATGTATCGCTAAGCTTGTAGCCCTGAGGCCATGGATCGTCTGGATCCAGCATGTGTTGGTGGATGCCTGTGATCCAGCCGCGTCCGCTGATCTGCGGGATAATTGCTGCCCGGTCGCCGACGCTTGTGGCAGCTTCTATTTTCCCCGTGAAAGTAGAACCGATGATTGAGGTCGCCACAAATTCCTCACCGATGGTCATTTGGCCCTTGCTTGCCATCAATGCCATCCGTGCCGAAACTGCGGTTCCGGTCGGCGATCTATCCACCTTGCCGGGCTTGATTGCGACAGCAGATCGGCTGGCTACACCTGTCGGCACGGACTCCAATGGGCCACAAAAAGCGCAGAATGAGATATGATTCCAGTCGGGGTTCTCGGGGTGCGTAAACCCCAATTGCTGGTTCGCAGCATCGGTGATCCTGACGCCGAGGCGGGCAATGTCTGCAGCTTCGCTTTCAACGATTTCAAAGTTCAGGCTTTCGGCATCGACGACAACAAAGCTGTCGCCACCATAGGCCGTATCAACCGTTAGAGTTCCGATCCCTTCCACTTCCAGCGGCACTGCAATTTTATCCGCAAAACTGGCCACATTCTGAACCGTTATGCGCGTCGCCTTACCATTACTGCAGTCGGCCCTGACCCGCACCAGACCGCCGGGCGCTTCCAGGACCATCTCCGTCACAGGTTCCTGCATCGGGATAATTCCGCTATCCAGCAATACAGTTGAAACGCAAATCGAATTTGACCCGGACATCGGCGGATTGTCTTCTGGCTCCATGATGATGAAGGCGGCGTCGGCATCGGGGTGCTTTGGCGGAACCAGCAAGTTGACGTGCCGAAACACGCCCCCTCGTGGTTCATTCAATACGAAATTCCTAAGGCTCTGGTCTGACGCAATGAAGCTGCGTTGATCCCAGATCGTGTCGCCGGATGGCGGGGACACGCCGCCGACAATGACATCGCCGACCTCGCCTTCCGCATGGGCGGAAATTACATGAATTGTCTTAGAGCTACGCATGTTTCACCCCGACCCAGCCTTCTGTCTGATCAAACGTTCTGGCCCGAGATCAGGAGCATTTCGCGATGATACCACCTTGCGCAGACCACGCGGCGTACCAGGTGTTAAACAGGGCGTATTGCTGCTCAATATAGTTGCGCTGCGCGTCCGAAAGCGCATCTGTTTCATTGAAGTGTAGGCGATACTCGTCGTGGCCGTTCAAGACCATCAGGTGTTTGTAGAACAGAACAAGATCCGGCCCTTCATCGAAACTGGACAGAACACCCAAGGCTTCTTCCAGCTCCATCGCCCGTATGCGGGCTTCCACGTGCCCTGCAGCCGCTTTTTGGCACAGCGCGCACAGAAGCAAGATTTGTTTGGGTAACGCGTTGCCAATTCCTGTAATCGCCCCCGTCGCCCCGCAATTGACGTACCCGTGGAATACGGCGGTATCCACGCCAACCATCAACGTTACATTTGAATCCCGTGATGTGATGTTCTCGGCGGCATATCGCAAATCCGCTTTGCCGCCGAATTCTTTGAAGCCCACCAGATTTGGATGGTCTTTGCGCAAGTCAAAAAACAGATCGGCCTTCGTTGCAAAGCCGTAATATGGACTATTGTAGATGACGCTGGGAAGATCCGGGGCCGCCTCAAGGATCGCTTTGAAATGCGCGCGCTGTGCGGCCGCAGAAGATCCGCGCGACAGCACGCGCGGAATAACCATCAGCCCGCGCGCGCCAACTTCGGCGGCATGCGCGGCATGCGCCACTGCGGCTTTCGTATTGACGGCGCCCGTGCCAACAACAACGGGCACACCGGCCTTTACCAGTCGATCGACCCCTTGCATCCGCTCGGCGTCAGTCAGAAGCGGCCAGTCGCCCATGGAGCCAGCATAAATCACCGCAGACATGCCCGCCTCGATCAGTGCTTGGCCTGTCTTGGTCAAACCATCGAAGTCGGGACTTCTGTCTGCAGTGCAGGGGGTCATGAGGGCAGGCATGCAGCCTGCGAATGCATCTACAGTCATTACTATGTTCCTTGAGTTAATTCACATCGTGGATCGGGGCGCGGATCGGAGCTTAGACCGCGATGTCTGTGTGGGTTTCCAAAAATCATCGGATATTCGAAAGGAATTTTTTGAGAAGATCGGATTTAGGCGTGCCAAAAATTTCGGCGGGGGTGTCGATTTCTTCGATAATACCTTCATGCACAAAGGCGACCCGATCAGATACATCGCGCGCAAAGCCCATTTCATGGGTTACGCAGATCATCGTCATTCCCTCTTGCGCCAGCAGTCGCATGGCATCCAGCACCTCGCCAACCAATTCAGGGTCCAGCGCCGAGGTTGCTTCGTCAAACAGCATATAAGTCGGTTCCATCGCCAGCGCGCGCGCGATGGCAAGCCGCTGTTGCTGGCCCCCAGAAAGCGCGCTGGGGTAGACATCCAACTTATCGCCCAAGCCCACATGCTCCAATTGTTTGGCGGCAATGTCACGCGCTTGGGCTTTCGACATTCCCTTCACGATTTTGGGCGCAAGCGCCACGTTTTCCAGGGCGGTCAGATGCGGGAAAGAGTTCCATTGCTGAAAAACCATGCCCATCTTCTGGCGCAGGTGGTTTATATTTGTACTCTTGGCGTGCACATCGGTGCCATCGACCTTGATGGAGCCCTTTTGGATCGGTTCAAGTCCATTGATGCAATAAAGCAGCGTCGATTTTCCAGAACCTGACGCCCCGATGATCGACAGGACCTCGCCCTTTCGCACATCCAAATCGATCCCCTTAAGAACCTGTAAGGCTCCGAAGAACTTTTCTACCCCACGGATTTCGATCATGTGGACCACCGTTGCTCAAGCGCTGCGGCATAACGCGAGATTGGATAGGAAAGTGCAAAGTAGAAAGCGCCGGCAATTGTCAGGATCAATAAAGGCTCTTGTGTGCGCGTGACGAGGATCTGACTGGCCTTGAGTAATTCGATGTAGCCCAGGACCGACACCAGAGCGCTGTCTTTCATCACACCAAGTGCTACGCCTACCCAGGAAGGAAACACCGCTGGCCCACCGATTGGCAAAACAACATGGCGCAAATCCTGCCAGTAATTCATCCCAAGCGAACGCGATGCGCGGCGCATCGGTTTGCCAACCGCTTCCATTCCACCGCGTGCAACGTTTGCCACCAGTGATGCGCAATAGATCGACAGGATTACGACACCGGACAAGAAGGGATCAAGATTCAACCCGATAATTGGCGCGAAATTATAGAACAGAACAAGCTGAATAATCAGAGGGACTGAACGAAAGATGTCCAGGATCGGGTTCAGCGTCAACGTGGCAGCCAGCTTGCCTTCATAAAGCATCCAGCCAAATATGATCCCAAGTATGGTGCCGATGGCTATTGAGCAGGCAGAAATCAACAAGGTGCGCCAGGCAGCCTCGGCAAGGTACCAGAGATCGGAAAGCTGAAAGCCCGAAAAAAAACTTATTGTCGGTTCCATCTGGTGCCCCTCAATACCTGAAAAGGCGCGTGGCCAGCAGGCGCGACGCAAGCAGTATGATTTTCACAACCATATAATAGATCACGGCTGTGACGGCGAAATACTCAAAAATACGATAGGTGCGGCTGGCAAGCGCCTGCGTCTCGCCAGACAGCTCCCGAAACCCCACCAACATGCCAAGCGATGACATCAGCACCGCCCAAACCATCTGATTGGTTATCGGATGATATACGATGCGAAACACCTGCGGGATAATGATCCTCGTATAACTTTGCCAGGCTGTCATGCCGAGAGAGCGCGCAGCGCGAATCTGTGTTTCCGGGATCGCCTGGAATCCACCACGAAAATTCTCCGCCAGATAACCAGCGCAATTAAAGCTGAGGGCAGCGACGACTATGACGTAAGGCGACAAATGCACACCCACAGCACCGAGCCCGAATCCGAAGAAAAACAGTTGAAACAAAGCGGGCGTATTGCGCGCTACTTCAACCCAGGTTGAGGCGATCCATCTTGCAGGTCCGCTCAGGTGCATACGGGTCAACGCAAGGACCAGGCCAATAAGTATGCCGATCACCATTGAGATCACCGCCACCTGCAGGGTGACGGTTGCCGCTTCAAGAAGATCGGGAATGCTTCTGAAAACAGGCCGCCAATGGAAATTATAGTCAAACATATTTCACGCCCCGATCAGTCGGTTCCTCGCCCCGATGAGGGGGCGAGGAAATTTCATCAGTACATGACGCCTGGAATGCGAAGTTCGGGTGCTTCGCCACCAACGTATTTGCCCCATAGCTCTTGATAACGGCCGGAGCGAACCTGATGGGTGACGAACAGGTTGAGATAGTTCAACCAGGTTACGTCTTGGCGCTTGCCAACAACGGAGGTGTAATCCGTGGTCCAAGGCATACGGGGACCGGCAAGGATGTTGTCATACTGCTGAGTAATGGGAAGCACAGCTGTGTTGGTCGTTATGCCAATGTCGGCTTTTCCCTGAGTAACAGCCAGAAAAACCTCGTTCTCGGACTGATACCCCTGATAGTTATCTTCTTCGCCCCACTCGGCGGCGATTTTCAACCATTCTTGTTCTGGGACGGTACCTACAGCTGCTGCAACGCGCTTGCCGCGCATGTCTTCAATGGTTTCGATCCCGCTTTCCGCATTCACAATGCCTTGCGCATAGTAAATTGCGTAAGGGATCGAAAACCCGACTGTTCGCGCACGGGCAAGGCTGTCTGAGGTGCCGCCAAATACGACGTCCGCGCGGCCAGTCACAATGACGGGCAAACGCTCAGACCAGGTAAGAGGCAGAATTTCATGCTCGACTTCCAATGCCGCAGCCAGGTCAGCGCAGTACTCCACGTCGAACCCTGCTGGCTCGTTGTTTGCGTCGCGATAGCCTATTGGTGGGAAATCGAGAACCACACCGCAACGCAGTGTTCCGCGATCAACAACGTCGTCAAGCGTGTCGGCCCATGCCGACACAGAGAAGGATGTGGCAAGAAGTGCGGCCGCAGTTACTGCGGTCAGGATAGTCTTTTTCATATCGAACCCTTGTTGAGAATTGTGCCATTAAATGCTACTTTGGATACAATATAATGTCTACAATATTCTAATTGTGGTGTTCCAGAATTCGAAGCCCTATAGGTAGGGCGACCAGAATCCAGGCTGGAGCAGGAGAAAGATCATGAATTTCAGCGCAGTCGATGTCTCACAAACCAAGTCGGCTACTGAAATTGTATTTGAGTCTTTGCGTCAGGCGATTGTCAAGGGAACCCTGCAGGTGGGAGCACCGCTTCGGCAGGAAGAGATTGCGAAAGCCTTCAACACCAGTCGCATTCCCGTGCGCGAAGCGATAGCGCGCCTTCACCAGTTGGGTCTTGTCGAAACGCGCCGCTATAAAGGGGCCGTTGTCGCAGCAATAACCAATGAAGAGTTTGACGAAATCTTTGACCTGCGGACCTTGGTGGAAGCAGACGCTATGCGGCGCGCAGTGCCAATTATGACCCAGGCCACTTTACTGCAGGCACGACAATATCACGCTGAATTCTCACGTTCGACAAAACCGGAAGACTGGACCGAACTCAACCGACAGTTCCACTGTTGCCTTTACGAGGCGGCCCAATCGCCCAATTACTTAAAGGTGATCAACGGACTTCTGGACCGGCTGGACCGTTATGTACGTGCCCAGATCTCTCTGACCGATGGAATGCAACGTGCAACACAAGAGCACGAGGACATCCTGTTGGCCTGCGAAGCTGGAGACACTGAGCGGGCAGCATCACTGACGCAAGCTCACATAAGAGACGTGAAAGCATCATTGCTGGGTTATCTGCAAACGAGACGGGATGAGGTGCAGCACCAAATTTCCACGAAGTCGCTTCCGGCCTAAATATGATAATCGAAAACGCTGAAACTGCCGGAACGCTTCTTGTAGCAGGAAAGGCGCAGGGCGAAATTGTCTTCTGTGAAGAAGGGCTGAGTTTTTGGGGTGGCGTCGATCCTGATACCGGCGTCATAATCGACACCCATCACTCCAATCATGGCGCAGCGCTTTCCGGAAAAATCGTGCTCATGCCGACATCGCGCGGATCTTGCAGTGGTAGCGGGGTGTTGCTTCAACTGGCGCGCGACGGCAATGCACCTGCCGCTTTGGTGTTTTGCGAAGAAGAGAACATTCTCACTCTCGGTGCAATGATTGCAGGCCGACTATTCGATTCCCCAGTGCTTGTCATGCGCCTTCCAAAGCCTGTTTTTGAGGCTTTGTCAGGTGCAAACGCCGCTGCCATAGACGGGACGGAACTTCGATTTGATGACAGATCGATACGTCTGAAAACGAACGCCGCAGACATGCTGGACCTATCCAAGGCTGACCGACGTATGCTGGACGGCGGCGATGGTCGTGCCACGCAAATTGCTATGGAAATTCTCTGCCTCATGGCCGCAGCGCAAAATGCGTCAGGCTTTGTCGATGTGTCGCGCGGGCATATTGACGGGTGTATTCTGGCGCATGATGCAAATCTCGATTTTGCTGAAAAGATGCAAAAGTTGGGTGCAAAGGCACGCATCCCGACCACAATCAACGCAATTTCTGTGGATCGTGAGAACTGGCTATCCCAGGGACTTGCGCCTGAATTTGGCAATAAGGCAAGCCGTCTTGCAGATGCTTACGTCAAAATGGGGTGCCGCCCCACATTCACCTGCGCACCTTACTTGCTGGATGACGCCCCGGCAGAAGGTGAAGATATTGGTTGGTCAGAATCCAATGCTGTCATCTACGCAAATTCCGTACTTGGTGCGCGAACGGCGAAACATCCAGATTATCTGGATCTTTTTATTGCCATGACCGGGCGGGCGCCAAAGACCGGCGTATATTTGGCAAAAAACCGCCTGCCGGAGTGTGAGATTGCAGTTGAATTGCCGGGTTCGTACGACGACGCCCTTTGGCCAATGCTGGGTTGGTTGGCTGGCACGCTGTCACCCAATCGAATCCCGGTTCTGATCGGTCTTGAAATGGCTCGCCCCAGCGAAGACGATTTAAAAGCTTTGTGTGCGGCCTTTGGCACAACCTCTGCGGCACCGATGTTGCATGTTCGCGGCCATACCCCCGAGGGGCATCTTGCTGCTGTTGAAAATGCAAAGCGCCTTGATATTTCACCTGCAGATTTGGCGCAGGTCTGGTTGAGCTTCAACCGGGCAGGCGAAAAAGTGGAACTGGTGGCAATCGGAAGCCCCCATGCTTCACTTGCAGAGTGTCGCAATTTTGCAGATCTTCTTGACGGGCAAAACTGTGATCCACACACAGATACGATTGTGACTATAGGGCGCAATGTACTGGCTGAAGCAAGGTCGGAAGGCATCATTCAACGCCTGGAAAATGCCGGTGTGCAGGTCTTTCCGGACATTTGCTGGTGTTCGATAACCGAACCTTTGTTTCCAACAAAGGCGAAGACGTTATTCACCAATTCCGGGAAATATTCACATTACGCCACCGGACTTACCGGACGCGGTGTTCGGTTCGGCAGCCTGTCAGACTGTGCCCGTGTTGCTCTGAGTGGTAATGCGACAAAAGACCTTCCAGATTGGCTTTCGGAGCACGTCTAATCGCCACAGTGAATGGTCAAAATGTCTGACCGGAGACCGGCGCAACAAATTCGAATTTCGCACGCGGTGGCCCTGTCCACTTCAGCCCGCTTTGCGGACATCGGCTGCTCCAATCATGCTGCTTTCTTTACGCCCGGTTCCGGCGCGTCGGCCTGATGCGGTTGACCCTGTTTATCCGGGTCATTGTTTGAAGATCGCAGCATAAGCCAAATGCAAATCTGGTCCAAATTGGTCTTGAATAGGATAAAACGAAACACGGGCAGCCTTTCGACAGGCCCGTGGGTTCAGTTTATACGCCAGACATGACGCTATTCATTCATTGTTGATTACAGGAACTCTATTTCAGGGAATTGAGACCAAACATGTTGCCCTCGGTGTCCTGACACAGTGTGACCCAGCCAAACTCACCGATTGAGAATTTTGGTCTGACGACTTTGCCGCCAGCATCGGCAACGCGTGATTCTTCAACCGCACAGTCTTCTGCAGAAAAATACACGACAGTGCCGCCTACCCCCGGGGATGCATGTTTTGACTTTGTCAAAGCGCCGGCGGCTCCGTATGAATTCATGTCAGCAGGAAAACTCATCATTTGTGACTGACCTGTTGGATCGGCCATTTCTTCCGGTTTTTGCCCCAAGACAGCTTCATAGAAAGCAACTGCCCGTTTCAGGTCGCTTACATAGATGTCGAACCATCCAACTGCGTTCATTTTTGTCATATCCAACTCCTGTTTGTTATCGATTATGACAATCAGATAGCAAGTCGAAGTTGGTGTGTATTGTATATATCAGACATCAAACTTTCGAGAATATTTGCCCGGTGTGTAGCCTGTGGCTTTACGAAACGAATGTATGAAATGCGACTGGTCGGCGTAAGAAGATGCATCATTGCCGTTCAGAGTTTGTTGCAGGCGCAGCACTTTAAGAAAGTCGTGCGGAGCAAACCCGGTCGTTCGTTTGAGCGTTCGTTGCAACTGGCGAGTCGACAGTTCTGAAACAGCCGCCATGTCTGAAACTGTATGAATTTCGTCGAGGTTTTGAAATATTTTTTCAGTCACGGGGTTCGCTACGACCTGCTTGCGATCAATCAGCATTTCTACGAACCCTGACAACACCGACTGCTGATCGATAAAATCCCGTTTGGAAAGCTGACGATTAATCTCGATCAGCGGCAGCTCGCCTGAATAGGCCGTTTCCACCATGCCGTAAGCAGCCTCATTACGGCCACCTTGCCAGACGCCAGGCAAAAAACGAATGTTCACATAGTGAAATGCCTTGCCCAAATTGAGCTCTTCGGACGAGGCGCGCAATTTGGAAACTCCAGCGACTTTGGGATTCAATTGGTCAAAGACGATGTAGGTGCATGCATCCGGCAATGCATGAAATCGATAATCATTCGACAGCGTGCCGCCAGTCTTTAGTTCTAAAAATCGATGTACTATCCCACGCAAATGACTTGGTGGCTCTGCCTCTGCAAACTGCACAGATTGTATTGTTTTCTCCTTGCCGTTTCCTTTTGGGTTGTACATGTCCGTGGCACGTCTCCTGCTCAGTTATTTTGCACCAGCAACAGTCATTATCGGCACAATATGGCTTGGCCGAACAGTTTCCTGTATTTTTCTGCATTTATACTATCGCCCAGCTGGGTTCAGACCCTGATCATACCCTAATCTGGCAGTCTGGCTTCTACATAGTCGCGCTTTCCCATTCGGGCCAACAAGGCTGCGGCGCGCGCCCTTTGTCTCGCTGGCATTGGCATGGCGGGTGTTTCATTTTCGCTGACGCTTCCTTTGTGGCTGTCCACGGCAAATGCTTCCAATGCCAAATTCAAATAGTCAGTGGACAATCCGCAGCCGCGGAGAAGGCGCGCCGTCTCTTGCTCTCTGTTTTTATTGAGGTCCGCATAGTGAATTGCGGTAAAGTTCATGCCTCGCCGCAGTGCCTTGAGATAGCCTTCTATTCGCAGATCCCATGCCAGAGTAAAGAATTCTGACGCCAGAATTGGCCCGTGATCCGGAGGGAAATAGTCTTCTAATGTCGTCAGTGGCTGACCCGCCATGACATGATCCCACCAGTCACGCCAAAACTCGGTCTCGGCATAAACAAGCGCCGGGTCCATGGCCCGCTGTGAAAGCTTCCCTATGGAATCTGCCCAGCCGAGTAAGCTTCGATAAAGGAATACATTCTGCGCGTGCGGAAATGCCTCCTGGCACAGTTCGGCGATTAACGTCGCCTCACTGCGTGGTTTTATGACGATCGTTGTTGGCGCCTGGCCCTTCGGCGGGCGACATGTCCAAAGCGTAGCTGCCCGGACCAATGCCACAAGCTCGGCGCGCGGGTATTTCAGCCGTGCCATGGCTATATTGGTCAGATAATCGGGCTCCGACAGGCTCCAGACATCCGGTAATTTTGTGAAGATGCGGCTTGCCAGTGTTGAGCCACAGCGCCCGGTTGAGAACAGAAACGACAGATGGTTTGGCGGTGCAATCGCCTGACTGGCCTCGATAAAGGTATCAAGGTCAAGGATTGCGGCGCGCAATCCCTGATCATATTGGTCCTGGTAGACAAAGACGGAATTGGACAAGTCGCTGCCTTCGGGCATCTCCACAAACATTGCCTTACCCTTTGCGGGTTCGACCGCATAGAGCGTCCAGTCTGGCGAGGCGACAAGCATGTCGATCTCGATTTGCCCCTTTGGACTCAGCTCAAAATCATCGATTCCGGACGCATGAAAGGCATTGGCTTTTTTGGGTCCGTTGATCAGAAACAGATCGGCTTTCAAGGTGAAATCTCCATTGGGACCCGTGGGGGATTTGCTATAACGGCTTTGAACTGAAGGCGATCAATCTTTTTGCATGGAAATCAGCCACGGCCAGGCACGTTGATGAACAGAGTTTGAACTCCGGATTCAGCCGTCGACGCGGCTTTTGAAGGAGGCATTTCTGTCCTGGGCCAGTGTGGCCACGGTGTGGGTCTGCAGCTCTGCCGTCAACTCGTTTGCATCGCCAATCAGACTTTCGTGAGAGATTGGCTTTCCAACGCTCAAGCCAAAACCGGTGCCGGATTTATTGAGCAATTCGTAGAAAACGGTCATGTCTCTCAGCTCGTTGGAGATGCGGCTGAAGAGATAGAACAGACCGGAATTGCGGCTGCGGACATGGACCGGAACAATCGGCACTTTGTAACGTTTGGCCAATGTCACAAGTGTTGCCTGCCAGGTGCGTTCATTCAGCTTTTCATCGGCCCAATAGCCGATGCGGCCTGAGGGGAAAATCACGACGGCTTTGCCGTCATCAAACGCTTCAGCGGTTCTGATCAGCGTTTCCTTGGTTTTTTCGCGGCTTTTATGTTCCTCGCGCCACTCAACCGGGATCAGCACTTCATCAAACCGGCGGGCAACACGCACGGCATCGCGGTTGGTGAAAATGGCAATGTCGGATCGAACGGCTTTGATCAGGTCATAAACGGCAACTCCGTCGGCTATGCCCGTCGGGTGGTTGGCTGCCAGAATGAAGGGGCCTTGTTTTGGAATGCGCTCAAGGCCGGAAATATCAAGTTGCAGATTGAGCATAGTCGATACGAAGGACATGGCATCCGGGCCCGACATGTCAGCCACAATATCTGACAGGGTGACAGCACGCCTGTATCCCAGCAACTGGTAAAGCATGGGACGGATGACGGGCCAGGACCAATGGGACGCCAGCCCGATTGCGCGTTCGGCAATCAGCTTGTCCACAATGTGAACGTGGTTTTTGACCGCTACACGAGAACGGGCCTGACGCGCTTCGGATACGCGGTCCTTCAAGGCAGTATTTGCATAAAGAGCCATTGTGACCCCCAGTCGTTAATGTTCAGAAGGGTTGAAACTCAACTCCCCCGCGCCACCTGATATGCTTGTCCAGGAGCTGAACATAATACCAAAGATTGCATTTACGCCAAGTAGCAAAGATTTATGACATTCGTTGGGCGTCTTCAAGAGTGAATCAGAATGGTCCTGATTGTAGACGTTTAAGCCTTTGAAATGAGCCTGTGCCACAATTCCAACACGTGCCACACCTAAATCTTGCCAGTATTTTCACTGCGCCATTGATTTTTTTAACCGTGGCGTCAATAAAATATTCAGTATATTTGGTCAAAAACAGGACCATAGGGCGTGCGCGTCGACGAATTGTACGAGTTGAGTCACAGGGGAACTATAATGTCCGGACAGAAAATCCAAGCGGCTTTCGCCAGTCATGGCGCTTCCACCGCTATTGCCGGAACAGAGGTTCGCGTGCGGACCAGACGCTCATCTGTGGTTACACGAAGCACCGCTGCCTTGCTGGCAACTGCATTTCTGCTTGGTGCCTGTCAAACGCGTTTGCCAAATCCATTCTCGGGTTCACCGAGAGAGCCGGTTCAGTCGGGTGATCTTCCGCCGCTTCCATCCTCTGGTGGAGCACAGCCTTTTGATCCCAATGCGCCGGCTCCCGCTTTGGCACAACAGGGTCAACCGGTCGGCGCTCAGCCCTTTGATCCAGCCGCTGCTGCGAACGCAGCGCCGCCTCGGGTGACAACGCCACCAGCCCATACACAGATTACTCAGGCGCCTGCCGCGACTGCGCCACAGCCTATTCAACCAACGGCCTCTGCGGTTCAATTGAGCCGCGCTGATATGCTGGGTGCCTGGCAGTTGGCATCAACGGCGGATACGTGTCAGCTGTTCATGACACTCACCACATGGACTGGTGGCTACCGTGCCACAACAAAGGGCTGCAACTCTGTGGAACTCGCTAATGTTACAGCGTGGGATTTGCAGAACAACCAGGTCGTTCTTGTCGGGGCGACCGGATCGCAGGTTGCAAGCCTGTCGCCAGCCGGTGGCAATCGTTTCTCCGGACAAACAAAAGGCGGCGCACCCGTGTCCGTTAGTCGCTAAAGTTCCCACCGGATTCTGGTCGCTCCATGCCGCATGCCATGCAGACGCGTTATCAACGCCTTGTTGAGGGTGGCACAATTGAGCGTGATCCCGCGCAAATTGCCCTCATCGACAAATTTTCCGAACTGACGGAAGCACTGAAGCAATACGAACTTGCGTCCAAGAAAAGCTCTCTTGGCTGGCTGTTTGCCAAATCCGGTCCAAAGACCGCACCAAAAGGACTTTATATTTGGGGCGGTGTTGGGCGTGGCAAGACCATGCTGATGGATCTGTTTTTTGAAGAATCCCCAGTCCGGCAGAAGAAGCGGTTTCATTTTCATGCCTTTATGGCTGATGTGCACGAACGCATTCACGCGCAACGGGCGCTGATCAAAAAAGGCGAGGTAAAGGATGGGGATCCGATCCCTCCTGTCGCCGATGCTCTGTCCGATAATATGAGCCTGCTTTGCTTTGATGAGTTTTACGTTGTCGATATTGCCGATGCGATGATCCTGGGGCGGCTGTTTGAGCGTTTCTTTGAAAATGGTGTGACATTGGTTGCCACCTCGAATGTGGATCCGGACGAGCTCTATCCCCATGGTCTCAATCGACAATTGTTTCTGCCGTTTATTGCCCTTTTGAAAAGCCGGGTGAATGTGGTTGAACTGACCGCACGCACGGATTTCCGGTTGGAAAAATTGAGCCAGACCAAGACGTATTTTTCGCCGCTTGATCAGGTCGCACAGGATGGTCTGGATCAGGCATGGCTGGATTTGACCGGCAGTGATGAGCCCGGAGCTACAACCGAGATTGAGATGAAGGGGCGCAAAATTGTTATTCCGCAAGCGGCTCAAGGGGTGGCGCGCGCCTCGTTTGATGAATTGTGTAACAGGCCGTTAGGTGCGGCGGACTATCTTGCCATCGCTCAACTGTATCACAGCGTTATTCTTGACGAGATTCCGCTGCTCACACAGGGCTCGGCGAATGCGGCACGGCGGTTCATCAATCTCATAGATGCGCTGTATAATTATCGGGTTAAACTGATTGCCTCGGCTGCTGATGCGCCAGACCAGCTTTACAGCGCTAAATCCGGTAATGAATTATTCGCGTTTGATCGTACAGTATCGCGGCTTATTGAAATGCAGTCGAAGGATTATCTGGCCGAACCGCATGGAATGGTTTCGGATGATGGATCAAAGTAGCGTGTGATTTGTTGACGTATAGGTAAGGATTATGAAGAATCCAACGGTTTGGTCTGAACACATATTTTCACGCAGAAAAGGGCAGATTTTCGCCATTGGCTGACTTGTTCTTTGGCAGCAGTTGCGTTACGCAAGGCGCGAAACGGAAAAGCTAACTATCTGATCGCGCAAACGTTTATCTCTATCTTACGTAAAGGGAAACCTCAAATGGCACGCAATAAAATCGCACTTATCGGCTCCGGGCAAATCGGGGGCACATTGGCGCATCTCATTGGTTTGAAAGAACTTGGCGATGTTGTGATGTTCGACATCGCTCAGGGAACACCTGAGGGCAAGGCCCTGGATATTGCAGAATCCTCTCCAGTGGACGGGTTTGATTCGCGACTTTCGGGAACGCAGTCCTATGCCGATATTGCCGGATCGGATGTGGTTATTGTAACCGCAGGCGTGCCGCGCAAGCCGGGTATGAGCCGCGATGATTTGCTGGAAATCAACTTGAAGGTCATGGAGCAGGTGGGCGCGGGCATCAAGAAATATGCACCCGATGCTTTTGTGATCTGCATTACCAATCCGCTGGATGCCATGGTCTGGGCATTGCAGAAATTTTCCGGCCTGCCAAAGAACAAAGTTGTTGGCATGGCTGGAGTGCTGGATTCCTCGCGCTTCCGTTATTTCATTGCTGAGGCACTGAATGTTTCTGTTGAAGATGTAACGGCCTTTGTTCTGGGTGGGCATGGTGACACCATGGTGCCTTTGACCCGTTACACAACCGTTGCCGGTATTCCGATTCCTGATCTGGTCAAAATGGGCTGGATGGACAAGAAACAGTTGAATGAGATTGTTCAGCGCACACGTGATGGTGGTGCTGAAATCGTGGCTCTGTTGAAAACAGGCTCTGCTTTTTATGCCCCTGCTGCTTCCGCCATTTCCATGGCCGAAAGCTATCTGAAAGATAAAAAGCGGGTGCTGCCATGTGCAGGCGCGCTGAACGGCGAATATGGCGTTAAAAACATGTATGTCGGCATTCCCGCTGTCATCGGCGCCGGTGGTATTGAGCGTATTGTTGAAATCGACCTCAATAAATCGGAACAGGCCGAGTTCGACAAATCCGTCGGATCGGTGAAGGCACTGGTCGACGCCTGTAAGAAAATTGCACCCGCTCTCAAATAGACTTTGGCTCTGAGCACAAACAAGGACGAGTGATTCATGAATATCCACGAATATCAGGCCAAGGCGCTGTTGAAGGAATATGGTGCGCCTGTTGCCGATGGTGTGCCGATTTTTTCCGCCGACGAGGCAGAAGCTGCAGCGAAGCAATTGGGCGGCCCGCTCTGGGTGGTCAAATCCCAAATTCATGCCGGGGGGCGTGGCAAGGGCAAGTTCAAGGAACTTGGTCCGGATGCCAAGGGCGGCGTAAGGCTTGCCTTCTCACATGAAGATGTGGTGAGCCACTCGCAGGACATGTTGGGCAATACGCTGGTGACAAAGCAGACCGGTCCAGCGGGTAAGCAGGTCAACCGTCTTTATATTGAAGACGGCGCAGATATTGAGCGGGAATTGTATCTCTCGCTTCTGGTCAATCGCGAAACCGGTAAAATTTCGTTCGTCGCTTCAACCGAAGGCGGCATGGATATTGAAGCTGTTGCAGAAAAAACGCCCGAGAAGATTCACACCATTGACGTGGATTTTTCCGAGGGTGTGACATCTGCTATCGCGGACAAGGTGTGCGACGCGTTTCAGCTTGATGGCGTTGCCCGGAAAGATGGCCAATTCCTGTTTCC
Source organism: Pararhizobium sp. IMCC21322 (assembly GCF_030758295.1). Taxonomy (NCBI): domain Bacteria; kingdom Pseudomonadati; phylum Pseudomonadota; class Alphaproteobacteria; order Hyphomicrobiales; family Rhizobiaceae; genus Pararhizobium; species Pararhizobium sp. IMCC21322. Next base: position 5,191,995 of record NZ_CP132335.1, on the reverse strand, counting down.
GCTGCTCTACACAGCCTTTGTTGAAAAGGATATGAGTCTGCTGGAAATCAATCCGCTGATCGTCATGAAAGATGGCCGTCTGCGGGTGCTGGATGCAAAAATGTCCTTCGATGGCAATGCGCTGTTTCGTCATGATGATGTGATGGCCCTTCGGGACACCACTGAGGAAGACGCCAAGGAAATCGAAGCTTCCAAATATGATCTGGCTTACGTGGCCCTGGATGGTGACATCGGCTGCATGGTCAATGGGGCTGGCCTGGCGATGGCGACCATGGACATCATCAAGCTTTACGGATCAGAACCTGCAAACTTTCTGGATGTGGGTGGTGGCGCGACCACAGAGAAGGTGACGGCTGCCTTCAAGATCATCACAGCGGATCCGAATGTGAAAGGTATTTTGGTGAATATCTTTGGCGGCATCATGCGCTGCGATGTGATTGCAGAAGGTGTTGTCAGCGCCGTTAAGGATGTGGGTCTGCAAGTGCCGCTGGTTGTGCGCCTTGAAGGCACCAATGTGGAGCGCGGCAAGGTCATCATTAATGAATCGGGCCTCAATGTCATTGCTGCAGATGATCTGGATGATGCTGCGCAGAAGATCGTCAAAGCTGTGAAGGAGGGCGCGTAAATGTCCATACTCGTCGATAAATCCACGAAAATTATCGTTCAGGGCATGACCGGTAAAACCGGGACTTTCCACACTGAACAGGCGCTGGCCTATCACGGCACACAGATGGTCGGTGGTATTCACCCCAAAAAGGGCGGCTCAACCTGGACCGCAGGCGAAGGTGCTGGCGTTGCAGCTGGCAAGGAATTGCCGATTTTTACAACCGTTGTGGAAGCCATGGAAGCAACTGGTGCCGATGCATCGGTGATCTATGTGCCACCGGCAGGTGCCGCAGCGGCGATCATCGAAGCAATTGATGCGGAGATTTCCTTCATTACCTGCATCACCGAAGGCATTCCGGTTGTCGACATGGTGAAGGTGAAGGATCATCTGGCGGGTTCAAAATCCCGTTTGCTTGGCCCCAATTGCCCCGGCATCATGACACCTGATGAGTGCAAGATCGGCATTATGCCAGGCAACATCTTCAAGAAGGGCAATGTTGGCATCGTCTCACGGTCCGGCACGCTGACTTATGAAGCGGTCTTCCAGACCACAAATGAAAATCTTGGTCAGTCGACCGCTGTCGGTATTGGCGGCGATCCGGTGAAGGGCACAGAATTCATCGACGTGCTGGAAATGTTCCTCGCCGACGAAGAAACCAAGTCGATCATCATGATTGGTGAAATTGGCGGTTCTGCTGAAGAAGATGCTGCGCAGTTCCTGGCGGATGAGGCCAAGAAAGGGCGTTCGAAGCCAACTGTTGGCTTCATTGCCGGGCGGACAGCGCCTCCGGGCCGGACCATGGGTCATGCAGGTGCTGTGATTTCTGGTGGCAAGGGCGGTGCTGAAGACAAAATTGCGGCCATGCAGGAAGCTGGCATCCGCGTTTCACCGTCTCCGGCCAAACTTGGCACGACGCTGGTTGAATTGCTCAACGGATAATCATCAATCACGCAATCTTGGGTCGCCGGACTGTTGACGGTGCGGCGGCAAAAGAACACAGTGGAATCTGGGATCAAAGTGGAAAAGGTACGGGGGTGAAAGCTCTCCGGGAAATTGCAAGATGGCTCGTGAAGAGGCGAATGAGATTTTTGCTGGGACGTCATTTCTGTATGGTGGCAATGCGTCCTATATTGAAGAGATATATGCTCAGTATCAGTCCGACCCGAACTCGGTTGATGCACAGTGGAAAGATTTTTTCGCGAAGCTGAAGGACGCGCCTCAGGACGTTAAGGCCAACGCCCGAGGTGCTTCCTGGGAACGCGCTGATTGGCCCGTAAAAGCCAATGGGGAATGGGTCTCCGCACTTGACAGCGACTGGGGCGATGTTCCGCCTGTAGCCGTGACCGAGGCTGTTGGCAAAAAAATCGCCGAAGAATCCACTTCAAACGGTGTTGATCTTACCGAAGCGCAGGTTCACAGCGCTACGCGGGATTCAGTGCGCGCTATCATGATGATCCGCGCCTACCGTATGCGGGGCCATCTTCATGCCAATCTTGATCCGCTTGGTCTGGCGGAAGAGCGCGACCACGAAGAACTGCATCCGTCTTCATATGGCTTCAGCGAAGCTGATTATGACAGACAGATTTTTCTGGACCATGTGCTTGGGCTTGAATTCGCGACCATTCCGGAAATGCTTGAAATCCTGCGTCGAACCTATTGCTCGACGATGGCCGTGGAATTCATGCATATTTCTGACCCCGAAGAGAAGGGCTGGATACAGGCTCGTATTGAGGGTCCGGACAAGCAGGTTTCCTTTACGCCGGAAGGCAAGAAAGCGATCTTCAACAAGCTTGTTGAAGCGGAAGGCTTTGAGAAATTTATTGACGTCAAATACACCGGCACCAAACGGTTTGGTCTGGATGGTGGCGAATCTCTCGTTCCCGCTCTTGAGCAGATTATCAAACGTGGTGGTCAGCTTGGGGTTAAAGAGATCGTCCTTGGCATGGCCCATCGTGGCCGACTGAATGTTCTGTCGCAGGTGATGGCGAAACCACACCGGGCGATTTTCCACGAATTCAAAGGCGGCTCTTTTGCGCCGGATGATGTGGAAGGCTCCGGCGATGTGAAATATCATCTGGGTGCCTCATCTGATCGTGAATTTGATGAAAATAATGTGCATCTGTCGCTGACAGCGAACCCGTCCCATCTGGAAATTGTTGATCCTGTGGTGCTGGGCAAGTCGCGCGCGAAACAGGACACGGTTTATGACCATGACCGCTCGGCGGTGCTGCCGCTGCTGCTGCATGGTGACGCAGCCTTTGCCGGTCAGGGCGTGATTGCGGAATGTTTTGGATTGTCCGGTCTTAAAGGGCACCGCACTGGCGGGTCGATACATTTCATCATCAATAACCAGATTGGCTTTACCACCGATCCACGTCTCTCTCGTTCTTCGCCCTATCCTTCTGATGTGGCCAAGATGATTGAAGCGCCCATTTTCCATGTGAATGGTGATGATCCGGAAGCTGTGGTCTACGCGGCCAAGGTTGCGATCGAGTTTCGCCAGAAGTTCGGCAAGCCGGTGGTTATCGATATGTTCTGCTATCGCCGCTATGGCCACAATGAGGGCGATGAGCCGGCCTTCACGCAGCCGATCATGTACAAGAAGATCCGCAGTCATCCGACCACGCTGCAGATTTACGGTGAGAAGTTGCTGGCTGAAGGGCTTCTTTCGCAAGACGACATTGACGGGCAAAAAGCGTCCTGGCGGTCTCATCTGGATGATGAGTTTGAAATTGGCAATTCCTTCAAGCCCAACAAGGCCGATTGGCTGGATGGGGCCTGGTCCGGCCTGAGCCGTGCTGACAGCTCTGATGAAAAGCGCGTTGGTAAAACCGGCAAGGATGTGGAAGCTCTGCGGGAAATCGGCAGAAAGATTACGCAGGTTCCGGAAGACTTCAAAGTTCACAAAACCATTCAGCGGTTTATGAACAACCGCGCCAAAATGATGGAAAACGGAACTGGCATTGACTGGGCAATGGCGGAAGCCATGGCGTTTGGAACGCTTGCCGAGGAAGGACACCCGATCCGTCTGTCAGGCCAGGATTGCGAACGCGGAACATTTTCCCAGCGGCATTCAGTGCTGTATGATCAGGAAACTGAGGGACGTTATATTCCGCTCAACAATATCTCTGAAGAGCAGGCCAAATATGATGTCATCAATTCGATGCTGTCTGAAGAGGCGGTCCTTGCCTATGAGTATGGCTATTCGCTGGCAGAGCCAAACGGGCTGACACTTTGGGAAGCCCAGTTCGGCGATTTCGTCAACGGCGCTCAGGTGGTGATTGATCAGTTCCTGTCTGCCGGCGAGCGTAAATGGTTGCGTATGTGCGGTCTGGTTCTGCTGCTACCTCATGGCTATGAAGGTCAGGGTCCGGAGCATTCGTCAGCCCGGCCAGAACGCTTTCTGCAGGCCTGTGCGGAAGATAATATGCAGGTGGCGAATTGCACGACACCGGCCAATTATTTCCACATTCTTCGACGCCAGTTGAAGCGGAATTTCCGCAAGCCGCTGATCCTGATGACGCCTAAATCTTTGCTGCGTCACAAGCGTGCGCGATCGACCCTGGAAGAGATGGGGCCTGAATCAGCGTTCCATCGCCTGTTATGGGATGATGCAGAATATCTGCCGGATGAGAAAATCAAACTGGCGCCTGATGACAAGATCCGCCGCGTTGTGATGTGTACGGGCAAGGTCTATTACGATCTTTATGAAGAGCGCGAAAAGCGGGGCATCAATGATGTCTATCTGCTGCGTCTGGAACAGCTTTATCCGTTCCCGGCCAAGGCACTTGTCACGGAATTGGGACGGTTCAAAATGGCCGAAATGGTATGGTGTCAGGAAGAGCCCAAGAACCAGGGCGCCTGGAGTTTTGCTGAAAGTTATATCGAGTGGGTGCTGAATCATATTGGTGCAGCGTCTTTGCGGCCTATCTATGTGGGACGCGCGGCTTCTGCGGCAACTGCAACAGGGCTGATGTCCACCCATCTGGCACAACGGGCCGATTTCCTTGATCAGGCCCTGTCTTAATCCGACAGGTTCTGATCGTCTAATGTATTGATGCAATCGAAAGAGTTCTAACAATGGCAACTGAAATTCGCGTCCCGACACTTGGGGAATCTGTCACCGAAGCCACTATCGGTCAGTGGTACAAGAAAGTTGGCGATGCGGTGAATGCCGACGAGCCGCTGGTGGAACTGGAAACCGACAAGGTTACAGTCGAAGTGCCAGCCCCCAGCTCCGGTGTGCTGAGCGAAATCATTGCACAGGAAGGCGAAACTGTCGAAGTTGGTGCTTTGCTGGCGGCACTTGATGCTGGTGCTTCTGCTGGCGCTTCTTCGGGCGCTTCAGGCAATGGAGCTGCGGAAGCTGAAGCTGCGGCGGAACCAGCGCCTGCGCAAGAGGCCGCACCTGCCGCTGAAGCCAGTGCATCTGCCATGCCTGCATCACCTGCAGCCGCCAAGAAAATGGCAGAACATGATCTGACAGAGGATGATGTTGAAGGGACCGGCAAGCGCGGACAGATTTTGAAAGAGGATGTCATGGCATCTCTCGATCAGGGAATTGCTGATGCAATGGCGGCACCTGCAGCCAAAGCAGAACCCGCTGCGCCCGAACCAGCGGCTGCTCCTTCGCCAGAACCTGCGGCAGCTGCACCTGCACCTGCAACTCCGGCTGCAGCACGGTCAGGCGATGATGGCTCCCGTGAAGAGCGGGTGCGGATGACCAAGCTGCGGCAGACTATTGCGCGCCGCTTGAAGGACGCCCAGAATTCCGCCGCGATGCTAACCACTTTCAACGAAGTGGACATGACCAATGTCATGGCGTTGCGCAAAGACTACAAAGAGCTGTTTGAAAAGAAGCACGGCGTAAAGCTTGGCTTTATGGGTTTCTTTGCCAAAGCCGTGATACAGGCGCTGAAAGACGTGCCATCTGTGAATGCCGAGGTTGATGGAACAGATATCGTCTATAAGAATTTCTACCATATCGGCGTTGCCGTCGGTACAGAGAAAGGCCTTGTCGTCCCCGTTGTTAAAGAAGCCGATACGCTGTCCATTGCCGAAGTGGAGAAAACCATCGGTGCCTATGGCAAGAAAGCACGGGACGGGAAATTGTCCATTGCCGACATGCAGGGTGGTACGTTTACCATCTCGAATGGCGGGGTATATGGCTCGCTGATGTCGACCCCGATTTTGAATGCACCGCAATCCGGTATTCTGGGCATGCATAAAATCCAGGAACGGCCAATGGTTGTGGGTGGTGAAATCAAGATCCGTCCGATGATGTATCTGGCGCTTTCATACGACCACCGGATTGTTGATGGCAAGGAAGCTGTGACATTCCTGGTGCGGGTCAAAGAGGCCATTGAAGATCCGCAACGTCTCGTTCTTGATCTCTAGAAAGGCGGCATTCGGGGCATGTCCGGTCTTGTTCTTGTCACAGGCGGAAGCCGGGGCATTGGTGCCGCAGTTGCAATTGGGGCTGCCGAAGCCGGGTATGATGTATGCCTGACTTATCTCACAGATGCGGCTGCTGCTGCATCTGTTGTGGAGAAGATTGAGGCTGTGTCCCGTCGCGGAATTGCCATCCAGGCTGACGTCGGTGTTGAAGCGGATGCAGAGCGGGTTTTTGCGCAGATCGATCAGTGGGGAAGTCCGCTGACAGCGCTTGTCAACAACGCCGGCGTTGTGGATGTGAAGTCACCCCTTTCCCAGATGAGCACTGAACGCCTTGAACGCATGATGCGGGTCAATGTGATTGGCTCCATGGTCTATGCCAGAGAGGCCATCAAGCGGATGTCGTCCGAAACAGGCGGTGTTGGCGGCTCGATCATCAATCTGTCGTCGGTCGCTGCAAGACTGGGCGGGCCGCATCAATATATCGACTACGCGGCTTCCAAAGGCGCCATCGACACACTGACCACCGGCCTTGCTGTTGAACTTGCGGAGACGGGCATACGTGTGAATGCAGTGCGCCCCGGCATCATTGATACCGATATTCACGCCAGTGGCGGTGAACCGGACAGGGTCGCGCAATTGCGCGGTACCATACCGATGAAACGTGAAGGGTCGGCCGAGGAAGTGGCCGATGCGATTTTATTTCTGATTTCTCCAAAGGCATCCTATGTGACAGGTGCTTTTCTGGATGTCTCTGGCGGGCGCTAGCCCAACCACAAGGAACCAACCATGGCTGACCAATATGATCTCGTTGTAATCGGAAGCGGACCAGGGGGCTATGTCTGTGCCATCAAGGCCGCACAATTGGGGTTGAAAACTGCTGTGATTGAAAAGCGCGCGACCTTTGGCGGTACCTGTCTGAATATTGGCTGTATTCCTTCCAAAGCTCTCCTGTATGCGTCTGAGGTTCTGTCTGAAGCAGATCACAAGCTGAAGACGCTGGGAATTGATGTGGGGACCGCAAAACTGAACCTGCCACAAATGATGGCGCATAAGGATGAAACGGTTAAATCCAATGTGGAAGGTGTGGCGTTCCTGTTCAAAAAGAACAAGATTGACACATTCCATGGTGAAGGCCGGATACTTGGCGCAGGCGAGGTTGAAGTCACTGCGGATGATGGCGCTGTGCAAACAGTTGCAGCCAAGAATATTGTAGTGGCCACCGGGTCTGATGTGGCTGGTATTCCGGGCGTTGATATTGAATTTGATGAGAAGATCATCGTCTCCTCGACCGGTGCGCTGGAATTGGAAAAAGTCCCGGCCCATATGGTTGTCGTTGGTGGCGGCGTGATTGGGCTGGAACTTGGCTCGGTGTGGAGCCGCCTCGGGGCCAAGGTGACCGTCATTGAATATATGGACAAGATTCTCGGTGGCATGGATGGGGATGTGTCCAAGCAGTTCCAGCGGATGCTTTCCAAACAAGGCCTTCAGATGAAGCTGTCGTCCAAGGTGACGGGCGTTGAATCCACCGACAAGGGCGCAAAGGTGACCTATGAGCCTGTTGCTGGCGGCGATGCGGTTTCGATAGATGCTGATGTGGTGTTGGTGGCGACGGGACGTCGCCCATATACGGATTCGCTGGGTCTGGAATCCATCGGCGTCAAGCTGGACCGGATTGGCCGCGTGGAAGTTGATGGCCATTTCCAGACCAATATTGACGGCGTTTATGCCATTGGTGACGTGATTGCCGGTCCTATGCTGGCCCATAAGGCTGAAGATGAAGGCATGGCCGTTGCCGAGATATTGGCGGGCCAGGCTGGTCATGTGAATTATGATGTGATTCCAAGCGTGGTTTACACAGCGCCGGAAGTTGCTTCTGTCGGCAAGACGGAAGAGGAACTGAAAGAAGCTGGCATTGAGTATAAAGCGGGCAAATTTCCGTTCTCTGCCAATGGCAGGGCCCGTGCCATGTTGGCCACAGATGGTTTTGTGAAGGTGCTGGCGGACAAGAAAACCGATCGGGTTCTGGGCGTGCATATTGTCGGGCACAGTGCCGGTGACATGATACACGAAGCAGCAGTGCTGATGGAATTTGGCGGCTCGTCAGAAGACCTTGGCCGAACTTGCCATGCGCACCCAACCTTGTCTGAAGCCGTACGTGAAGCTGCTCTGGCGACTTTTGCCAAGCCGATCCACATGTAGGCAATTTGCGCTGTCTGCCGATTATGATATGAGCCGGGCATGGAACAATTTCCCATCTCCGGCTCAAACTATATTACCGACGCTGACCTGACAGAGCAATTTGTGCGCTCGTCCGGTCCGGGCGGTCAGAATGTCAACAAGCTGTCGACTGCCGTGTTGTTGCGGTTTGATTTGAATAATTGCGAAACGCTGTCGCCTTACATCAAAACCCGGGCCTCTGAGCTTGCTGGCAGCCGGATGACAAAATCCGGCGAAATTCTTATTCAGGCGGAGCGGTTTCGCACACAGGAGCAAAACCGGGCAGATGCGCGGGACCGGCTTTTGACTCTTTTGAAGCAGGCCAGTGAACGGCCCAAATACCGCAAGCCGACACGCCCGACTTTGGCATCGAAGCGACGTCGTCTGGAAAAGAAAACGCAGCGCGGGTCTACCAAACAGAATCGGAAGAAGCCGAATTTCGATTGAGGGCTTGTCTTCTGTTCGCGAATCCGGCCATCTGATACTTCTCTCTTACAGGAATTTCGTCATGGCTTTTTCTATCGTCACCTGGAACATCAACTCTGTGCGGTTGCGCATGCCCATCGTGCAGCAATTGCTGGAGCTGTGGCAGCCCGATGTGTTGTGTCTGCAGGAGACGAAATGTCCGAATGATCAGTTCCCGACAGCTGCCTTCAAGAAGATTGGCTATGAGCATATCGCGATGCATGGGCAAAAGGGTTATCACGGCGTTGCTACCATTTCCCGCCAGCCATTTGTGGAAGAAGCTGAATGGGTGGAATTTTGCGAGATGGGTGACACGCGCCACATCTCCACACGGCACGCAATTCCGGGAATGTCAGACCCGGTGCTGTTGCATAATTTCTATGTGCCGGCCGGGGGTGATGAGCCGGATATTGTCAAAAACCCCAAATTTGATCACAAGCTGAAATTTCTCGATGAAATGACCGGGCATTTCGGCGCCCGGTTCAAGAGCGACAAGAACATTGTCGTGGGTGATTTGAACATTGCTCCCAGTGAGCATGATGTGTGGTCTCACAAACAGCTTTTGAAAGTCGTCTCACACACACCTGTCGAGGTGGAAACGCTGGACAGAGTGTTCAAAGCTGGCGGTTTTGTCGATCTGGTGCGGCAACACTTTCCGGAGCCTGAGGAACTTTATTCCTGGTGGAGCTACCGGTCACGCGACTGGCAAGCGTCCAATCGCGGGCGGCGACTGGATCACATCTGGTCGCATCCCGATGTTGCCAAGCATCTGTCTTCGGTCGAGATTTTAAGTGACGCACGCGGCTGGGAAAAACCATCCGACCATGTGCCAATCAGGGCTGTGTTCGGGTAGGCTTGCCTGCTGATTCTCTGGTTTCAATCACCGGCCTGTCGCCCAATAAATAGCGCGGGCCTGCGCCCTTTTTCCGGGCTCGGTCTTGTGGATTATAGAGTTCGCAATTGCGTAAGGACAGACAGCCGCAACCAATGCATCCATCCAGATTATCGCGCAGTTTTTCAAGTGTTTTGATTTGGCTGTCGAGATGGTGCCTTATGCTGCGGCTGATCTGACGCCAGTCTGCTTTATTCGGTGTGCGGCCCTCAGGCAGGGTTTGCAAAAGCGCTCTGATCTCATCAATGGAAAATCCGAATTGCTGCATGATCTGAATAAAGGAAAGACGCCTGATATCAGAGCGCATAAAGCGTCTTTGGCCGCCGGCATTGCGTTCCGCCTCAATCAGATCCTGCGCGTCATAGTAGCGGATGGCTGAAACCGACAGGCCGGTTCGCTCAGCCAATTGTCCAATTGAAAGTCTATCTGTCGGTTTCATCGCCTGAAAATCGCTTTTGATTCTAGGTGGTTCGTGATAATTTCACTATCATAGAAATAGCTTGACCTCAAGTTAGGTTGAGGAATTAGGGTGCCTTTCATTGTTAAAGATCTGGAGTGACTTATGACTGATGGAAATCAAAAATCCGGTGTGCTGGAACATGTCAATGTGACGGTGAGTGACCCCGTAAAGACAGCGGAAATCCTGTGTGATCTATTTGACTGGCACATTCGCTGGCAAGGGGACGCCAAACACGGGGGCACAACGGTGCATGTGGGATCGGATGACAGTTACGTGGCCGTTTATTCAATGGGCCAGATGAAAGAAGGGCGTGATGACAGCTATTCAACGCGCGGTGGATTGAACCATATTGGCGTCGTCGTGTCCGATCTTGATGCGGCAGAGCAACGGGTTTTGGCAAAGGGGTTCAAGACCCACAGTCATGCTGATTACGAGCCGGGTCGTCGATTCTATTTTCATGATGCTGATATGATTGAATTTGAAGTTGTGAGTTATCAGGACTGAAATCGTTCATGGTCTCTTTTGGCCATTATGGTGTGAGAGCTGAGACACTGCTTGTGTGCTCGAAATTGTGCGCTATGTCCTGTTCGGAAAACTGAGCGAAGGCATAGGGAAGATCAGCCATGAAACGATTTGCCGGAAAAACAGCTGTTGTGACGGGAGCAGCAGGACATCTTGGTCGAGCGACTTCTTTGCGTCTGGCACAGGAAGGCGCTCGGCTTGTGTTGATGGGCCGCGATGCCGGGGCGCTTGAAGCATTGTCTGACGAACTGCCCGGCAGCCATAAGATTTGCGCGCTTGATTTGCTTGATCGCAAGGCTGTCATGGCTGCCGTTCAGCAGGCGGAAAAAGAGTTTGGTTCGATTGATTGTCTGATTGCGGCTGCGGGCGGGTTTGATATGGGGCCAAAAGTTCATGAAGCCGGCGCCGATGATTGGCAGAACATGCAGGCGCTTAATCTGGAAACCCTGTTGTCAGTGTTGGCCGCTGTCGTGCCGGGAATGAAACAGCGTGAAAGCGGACAGATTGTAACTGTGGGCGCGAATGCGGCATTGAAGGGTGGTGCGGGCATGGGCCCTTATGTGGCGGCCAAATCATCTGTCATGCGCGCCACTGAAAGCGCCTCTGCGGAACTGAAGCCATACAACATCAATGTAAATGGGGTTCTGCCCAGCGTTCTGGACACGCCGGATAACCGCAACGCAATGCCGGATGCTGATACAAGCAAATGGGTGACGCTGGATCAGCTTGCTGCGGTTATCGCCTTCTTGGCATCAGATGATAGTGACGCGATTCACGGTGCACTCATCCCCGTGACTGGAAAGTCCTGACGGACTTGTACATTACCGCAGACTGGACAGCAGACTCGGCTCTTAGGCGGTGTTCAGCCTATTTGGGCCGTTCTGCAAGCATCATGTAATTGACATCCGTGTCATTCGACAAAGCCCAGACATCCTTCAGCGGATTGTAGAACACGCCGTTGATTTCCAGAATTGACAGGCCTTGCGCATTCAGCGGTTGTTCGATCTCTTCGGGCCGAACCAGTTTTTCATATTGGTGTGTGCCCTTTGGCAGCCATCTAAGAATGTGCTCTGCGCCAATGATGGCCAGACCCCAGGCTTTCATGGTGCGGTTGATGGTGGCGACAAACATCAGGCCGCCGGGGCGCAACATTTTGGAACACTCGCTCAGGAACAGCGGTACATCTGCCACGTGTTCAACAACTTCCATGTTGAGAATGATATCGAAGGTCTCGCCTTCATCTGACAGAGCCTCGGCAGTTGTCGCCCGATAATCGATGGAAAGGCCGCTTTGTTCTGCATGCAGTGAGGCAACATTGATGTTTGTAGCTGACGCATCCACGCCGACAATACCCGCCCCCAGCCGCGCCATGGGTTCACATAAAAGACCGCCGCCGCAGCCAATATCGAGAATGCGCAAGCCAGCAAAGGCATCTGTCGCCTTGATGTCGCGGTCAAAATGGGCTGACACTTTTTCCTTGATATAAGCCATGCGGACCGGATTGAATTTATGCAGCGGTTTGAACTTGCCGGTTGGGTTCCACCATTCTGCCGCCAGCTTTGAAAAACGCTCCACTTCAGCGTCATCGATGGTGGTTCTTCCGGAGTTGGGTGCTTCAGCCATTTTGGTCTTCATGTTTTGTGGATCACGGTCTGTTATGGCTAAACGTGGTTGGCATTGATCACATGTCAAGCAAAACAGGGAAGAATGGGCGCAAATGTATGCACAGCGCGGTTGCTTCCTTGCCACTCAACGTCTAAGAAGGCCGCGCAAAAAGGCTGGATTACCGGTGGTTTTCTGCCGTATGTCCGCTGCATAAAAGAGTTCTGAAAGCATGTCCCGATTAGTCATGAAATTCGGCGGTACATCCGTCGCCGATCTTGAGCGCATAAAAAATGTGGCCCGCCATGTTCAGCGCGAAATCAACGCTGGCCATCAGGTTGCTGTTGTTGTGTCCGCCATGTCCGGCAAGACCAATGAGCTTGTGGGTTGGTGTCGCGAGGCAAGCCCGTTTCATGATGCGCGCGAATATGACGCCGTGGTGGCCTCCGGAGAACAGGTTACGGCAGGTTTGCTGGCCATGACGCTGCAGAATATGGGTGTGGATGCGCGGTCCTGGCTGGGCTGGCAGATACCGATTCTGACAGACGGCGCCCATGGGGTTGCTCGCATTACGGACATTGACGGGACGCGGCTGATCGAGCGTCTGGAAATCAACCAGGTCGCGGTTATTGCCGGCTTTCAGGGCATTGGCCCTGACAACCGGATTTCCACGCTGGGACGGGGCGGGTCGGACACCAGTGCGGTTGCCATTGCAGCAGCAGTGAACGCAGACCGATGTGATATTTATACCGATGTGGATGGGGTTTATACAACCGATCCACGCATGGTGCCAGGTGCCAGGCGCATGGACCGTGTGGCCTTTGAAGAGATGCTGGAGATGGCTTCTCTGGGTGCGAAAGTGCTGCAGGTCCGTTCTGTCGAGATGGCCATGGTGCATAATGTGCCCATGTTTGTGCGGTCCAGTTTTGATGATCCGGACTCAATCGATTCCAGCCCTGGCGCAACACCGCCCGGCACCCTGATTTGTGATGAAGAGGCTTTTATGGAACAGCAATTGGTGACAGGTATTGCCTACAGCAAGGATGAAGCAAAAATCACTTTGCGCAGGGTTGCTGACAGGCCAGGTGTCGCAGCTGCGATCTTCCTGCCCTTGTCTGAGGGCAATGTGATTGTGGACATGATTGTCCAGAATATTTCTGAAGACGGTAAAACAACAGATATCACCTTCACTGTGCCGCAAGCGGATTACGCCCGTGCGCGCAAGGTGATTGATGAACAGCGCGAATGCGGCGAGATCATCTGCGAGCTTGTTTCCGGCTCCGAAGATGTGGTGAAGGTTTCTGTCATTGGCATTGGCATGCGGTCGCATGCTGGTGTTGCGGCCCAGGCTTTCAGCTCTCTGGCTGAAAAAGGCATTAACATTCAACTTATCACGACCTCCGAAATCAAGATTTCGATTTTGATCGATGCAGCCTATACTGAGTTGGCTGTACGGTCCCTGCACAGCCTTTATGGCCTCGACAAGCCGCAGGACTGAGGGATCGGCAGACAGTCTGTGTGACACATAATTGCACTCGCAATGTTGTAGAGACACTGTTCGTCATGCGGGCCGGGTAAAGGCATGCAGGCCAGGTAAAGGATTGAGGCACACATGAGTTATAAGCCAGAAGGATGACGCGGATGCCTGGTGCCACAGCAGGTCCGCGCCTTTTGCTCCGCAGCCTTCGGGCAACCATGGCGGAATCGATTGGCGCGCAGGAGCGACTGGATAAGGTCGCCAGCCTGATTGCGTCCAATATGGTGGCTGAGGTCTGTTCCATTTATGCCTTGCGGACAGACCGTGCGCTTGAACTTTACGCCACTGAGGGCCTGAACCGGGATGCGGTCCACAAGACAACCCTGCGCGTTGGCGAAGGACTTGTGGGTCTGATTGCCGCTAATGCGCGACCGCTTAATCTGCCTGAAGCGCGCAGCCACCCGCAATTTGCCTATCGTCCGGAAACCGGCGAGGATTTATATCATTCCTTTCTGGGCGTACCTATTTTGCGGGCAGGGCGCACACTGGGCGTGCTGGTGGTGCAGAACGCCACCCAGCGCGGCTATGCCGAAGATGAAGTCGAAGCGCTTCAGACCACGGCCATGGTTATTGCCGAAGTTCTGGCATCTGAAGAATTATCCGGCCTTTCGGGAGCGGGGGGCGATCTGGACATTCGTCGTTCCAGTCATTTCGCCGGCACCACCCTGTGCGAAGGGATCGGTCTTGGGACTGTCGTGCTGCATCAGCCCCGCGTGGTGGTGACGGAGCTGATTGCTGAGGATATCCCAACTGAATTGCGCCGCCTTGATGCGGCAATTGCCAGCTTGCGTCTGTCGGTCGATGACATGCTGGCACGGGGAGATATGGCGGCTGGTGGTGCGCATCGTGATGTGCTGGAAGCCTATCGCATGTTTGCCAATGATCAGGGCTGGGTCCGGCGCATCAAAGAGGCCGTGCAGTCCGGCCTTACAGCCGAAGCCGCTGTTGAACGGGTCCAGAACCAGACCCGGGCGCGTATGAAGAGGCAGGCCAGTGATCCTTATCTTCTGGACCGGCTGCATGATTTTGAGGATCTGGCAAACCGCCTTTTACGCGTGCTGATGGGCAAGCCCCAGACCGACATGACGGCAGAATTGCCAGAAAATGCAGTTCTGATTGCACGCACAATGGGCGCTGCAGAACTGCTGGATTATGACCGGTCAAATCTGCGTGGTCTGGTGCTGGAGGAAAGTGCGCCCACAAGCCATGTCAGCATTGTGGCCCGCGCGCTTGGCCTGCCCAGTGTCGGGCGTGCCATCGACGTGGTGGCTTTGGCTGAATCCGGCGATGACATAATCATCGACGGTGATGCTGGCGAGGTGCATTTGCGCCCGACGCCGGAAGTTGTTCATTCCTATGGCGAAAAGGTTCGCTTTCGCGCCAAGCGCATGGAGCGGTACCGAGCCAACCGGAACCTGCCAAGTGTCAGCAAGGACGGTGTGCATGTCGAGTTGCTGATGAATGCCGGTCTGCTGGTTGATATGGACCATCTGGAAGAGGCTGGCGCTTCAGGAATCGGCCTGTTCCGCACGGAATTGCAGTTCATGGTGGCGTCATCCTTTCCCAAAATGGCGGAACAGCAGGCGCTTTATGAGCAGGTTTATGAGCATGCAAAAGGCAAGCCTGTAACCTTCAGATCCATTGATGTGGGCGGAGATAAAGTGCTGCCCTATCTGCGGATGGATGTGGAAGAAAATCCGGCTATGGGCTGGCGGGCGATTCGTCTGGGTCTTGATCGGCCGGGTCTGATGCGCGCCCAGATCAGGGCATTGCTGCTGGCGGCGAAAGACAATGAGTTGCGCTTGATGTTTCCCATGATTACCGAGGTTTCGGAGTTGAGGAAAGCCCGTCTTGCCGTGGAACGCGAGATTGATCACGTTCGGCGTCATTATGAGGTTGAGCCGCCAAAATTGCAGATGGGCGCGATGCTGGAAGTCCCCTCGCTGCTGTTTCAGCTCGATGAATTATTTGAAGTGGCGGATTTCATATCGGTTGGGTCAAATGATCTGCTGCAGTTCATGACGGCCAGTGACCGTGGCAATACGCGGGTGGCGGAACGTTTTGATCCGCTGGGCAGTCCTTATTTCCGGGCGCTGAAGCAGGTAACGGAAGCTGCTGACAAAGCAGGAAAATCCTTGTCTCTGTGTGGAGATATGGCCGGGCACCCCTTGGCGGCCATGGCATTGCTTGGCATTGGTTTCCGGCAGATTTCCATGTCACCGGCACAAATTGGTCCTGTGAAGGAAATGCTTCGGGCATTGCCTGTTCAGGAGCTTCAGGACAAGTTTGCCGAATGGCTGAACGACAGTTCCGGTGTGCCGGGATTGCGCGGATTGCTGGAAGACTTTGCGAAAGCACATCAGGTGCCCTATTAGGGGCGGATCAGTTTTGTCTTCAGTTCCATAACCAAGTGATCCCATGTCATCTGTCTCACTGCCTCAGGAAAAGCTCAATGCGCTTGTCAATCGCCTCAGTGTGATTGAAGCGGAGATGGTGCATAATCCCGATCCGGAGAAATATGTCGCTCTGTCGCAGGAATATGCGGAACTGGATCCGGTCGTTGCGCAGATACGAACGCTGAAGGCTGCTGAATCCGAATATGCGGATTTGCAGGAGATGCTCTCCGATCCCGAGACTGATGCGGATATGCGCGCCATGGCGCAGGAAGAAGCGCGCGCGCTTGCAGAACAGCTTGAGGTGCTTGGTCATGAAGTGCGTCTGCTGCTGCTGCCCAAGGATGCGGC
The DNA here is from genome assembly GCF_030758295.1 of Pararhizobium sp. IMCC21322. Taxonomy (NCBI): domain Bacteria; kingdom Pseudomonadati; phylum Pseudomonadota; class Alphaproteobacteria; order Hyphomicrobiales; family Rhizobiaceae; genus Pararhizobium; species Pararhizobium sp. IMCC21322. The sequence goes on along the minus strand of NZ_CP132335.1, from coordinate 5,175,552 downwards.
TGATCAGAAGAATGCCATGCTGGAAATCCGGGCGGGTACAGGCGGAGATGAAGCGGCGCTGTTTGCAGGTACCCTTTACCGTATGTATGAGCGCTATGCGGCCAACCATGGCTGGACGGTGGAATTGATTTCCGCAAGCGAAGGCGATGTGGGTGGCTTCAAGGAAATTATTGCCAAGATCTCTGGTAAGGGCGTGTTTGCCAAGCTGAAGTTTGAATCCGGTGTGCATCGGGTTCAGCGCGTTCCGGAAACGGAATCGGGAGGCCGTATCCACACATCAGCCGCTACGGTGGCCGTGCTGCCGGAAGCACAGGAAGTGGATATTGAAATCCGCACAGAAGATTTGCGGATTGACACAATGCGGGCCTCCGGTGCCGGAGGACAGCACGTTAACACCACCGATTCGGCAGTGCGTATAACCCATATTCCAAGCGGCGTTGTGGTGGTGCAGGCCGAGAAGTCGCAGCATCAGAACCGGGCCAGAGGTATGGAAGTTCTTCGAACGCGGCTCTATGACATGGAGCGCCAGAAGCTGGCAGATGAGCGTGCTGAAAGCCGCAAGGGTCAGGTCGGATCAGGTGATCGGTCAGAACGCATCCGGACCTATAATTTTCCGCAAGGGCGGGTGACGGATCACAGAATCAATCTCACGCTCTACAAACTGGAAAAGGTGATTGTAGGCGAGGCCCTTGATGAGGTGATTGATGCATTGATCACCGAAGATCAGGCCGAACTTCTGGCAAGCCTTGGTGACGAGGCCTGATGCAGCAGGCCGACCAGCCTTTGGCGGTTTTGCCTGGTGACAATCTTACAGTTGCTCTTCAGACAATGCGCCTGATTATAGAGCGCGGGCTGAAGGCCAGAGAAATATTTATCGATTGTGGTCTGGATGCCCGGATGCTGCTTTTGCATCACATGCAATTATCTCATGCCGAACTGATTGCAGCGCCGACGCATCCGCTAACGGAACGTGACGCAGACGCGCTTACAGAATTGGCAACATTGCGAGGTGCGGGAGTTCCGGTCGCACGGCTTGTGGGTGAGGCGGAATTCTGGAGCCTGCCATTTTATCTGTCAGATGACACGCTGGTGCCGCGCCCGGATAGTGAGTTGATAGTGGAGGCTGCATTGTCGCGCATTGGCGATGGTGCGACCCGCATTCTGGATGTTGGAACCGGAACAGGTTGTTTGCCGCTGGCCATCTTGTCGGAGCGACCGCGCTCCACGGCTCTGGGCGTTGACATCAGCCAGGGGGCTTTGACGGTGGCGGAGAGAAATGCGCGACGTCTTGATGTGGCCAGCCGGTTTTCCACCTGTCTCAGCGATGTTTATGATGGCATCCCAAAGACGGATGTTTTTGATGTAATCCTGTCTAACCCACCCTATATAATGAGCAACGTGATCGATGGTCTGGACACAGAGGTTCGGGATCACGATCCCCTTGTAGCACTTGATGGTGGCAGTGACGGCCTTGATGTATACCGACCTTTGATCGCCAGGGCCGCCCTGTTTTTGCTGCCTGGAGGCTATCTGATTGTTGAAATTGGATATGATCAAAGCTCATCTGTGAGTGCCCTGATGAGGGAAGCCGGGTTCAAGCCTGAGCTTTTGCACGATCTTGCGGGGCATCCGCGCGTGCTGATAGGGCACAAAAGCGAACCAAATTGACAAAAAAACAGCTTTTTGGGTGGTTTTCTCAGGATAAGCCTTGAAAAGTGGCGGAATCAGTGGCTTAGTCTGCGTGTTGGGAAGCGAACAATGAATGCTCGCTTCGATTACATCTCAGACGACAGTCTTCGATTTTTCTGCAGCTCGACTTGTTGGGGCCCAGAAGAATCCGTGCTGATCTCCCAAGATGTGTTCGGTTCTATAACTGACCACGATTTGGGGATTTCATGCAGGCGGGTCTTGCGGAGCATTTTGTTTCAATTTGACCCGAGCCTTTATGGCGCACCGGAAATCTGACCGTCTGAGTTGAGGCAGGAACAGAGCCTATTTGAATCTCATTGACCGACTGCTGATTGATGTCCGGCATGTATGTATTTGCCTTTTTGGGACATTAGCCACGGATTATTGGTGTGATGAATATTGGCTATAGGAGCCGCATGGCCCGAGGGCAGCGGAAGATAAACACTTGGAGGTTAGCTCTGGAATGAACCGGGTTTCTAACAGAGACGCGTCTTCGCGGAACAATCAGAATCGTCAGCGTAATCGTGGGCGTAACAACAACAATAACAACAGCAACAGCAACAGCAATAATAACCGCCGTGGCCCTAATCCGCTACAACGCAGTTATGAAAGCAATGGCCCGGATGTAAAAATTCGTGGCAATGCCATGCAGGTTGCCGAGAAATATCTGACGCTGGCACGTGATGCGCAGGTTGCGGGTGACCGGATTCTTGCTGAAAATTACATGCAGCATGCAGAGCATTATTCCAGGATTATTGCTGCGGCCCAAGCCGCCAATCAGCAAACGCAACAGGCCCAGCAGGCGCAGCAAAACCAGCAACAGCAGGACAATCCTCAGCAGCCATCAAACAATGAGCAGCTGAACGGTTCAGGCCCGCAGCCGGGTTTGGAGGCGTCTGACACTGATAAGTCGAAAGACAATGCGCCGGATAATGAAAGCGCTTCTTCTCAAGAAGCTGCAAGCGAGACCGGACAGGTTGTTGCTGCTGCTGCTGAGCCAACTGAGGCAGCCCCTGTTGAGGCGAAGCCACGGCGTGCCCGACGACCCAAGACCGAAGCAAGCCCGACCGTTGAAGCCGTTGCTGATAGCCCGGCGCCGGAAAAACCGGTTCGCAAGCCGCGGACACGCCGCCCAAAAGCAGAAGAACCTGAATTGGCGACGCAACCGGATGCTGTCGAATAGCAGGTTCGGGTCTGGCTTCCAGGTCTATTCAAGTTTCTGGATCAAGTTTGAAAACGCGCCTTGCTGAACAGGGCGCGTTTTTGTTTAAGAGAATCGCTGCAGCCTCTTTTGTGGCTGATTAGCAACACTATATAAGGACAGCACCGGCAACCGATCGGTGTGCGGACGCTGCTTTGCGGGTCCGTCTCTTTTGTTTTCGCGTCATATGCCAGTTGGGTGTGATGTGTTTCTGGAGTGTTATTATGAACATTGATACTTATTCCGACCGTCTGCGCGGTTTTGTACAGTCTGCTCAGGGCAATGCCCTTGCTGCAGATCATCAGCAATTTTCCCCCGAACATCTTTTGAAGGTTCTTCTGGATGATTCCGAAGGACTGGCAGCCAGCCTTATCCAATCTGCTGGTGGTGATGTGGCGCGGGTGCGCATGGCCAATGACGCAGCTTTGGCGGCTTTGCCAAAAGTTACCGGCGGCTCTGGGCAGCTTTATATAGCTCCGGCTTTGGCCAAAGTGTTCAAACAGGCTGAGGACAATGCCAAGAAGGCTGATGATTCCTTTGTAACCGTTGAACGTGTGTTGCAGGCACTGGCCATGGTCAAAGCCGCAACAACCTCCAAAAGCCTGTCCGACGGGGCGGTGTCTGCTCAGGCTCTGGGGCAGGCCATTGACGCTTTGCGGCAAGGCCGGACAGCTGACAGTGCCAATTCTGAAGGCAATTTTGATGCGCTGAAGAAATATGCCCGCGATCTGACCCAGGATGCCCGTGACGGCAAGCTTGACCCGGTTATTGGCCGGGATGATGAGATTCGCAGGGCCATTCAGGTTCTGTCCCGACGCACCAAGAACAACCCGGTTCTGATCGGCGAGCCAGGTGTTGGTAAAACCGCGATAGCGGAAGGCCTGGCACTGCGTATCGTCAATGGTGACGTGCCGGAATCTTTGAAAGACAAGTCCCTTCTGGCGCTGGATATGGGCGCGTTGATAGCTGGCGCGAAATATCGCGGTGAGTTTGAAGAGCGGCTGAAATCTGTGCTCAATGAAGTGCAGCATGCTGCAGGCAAGATCGTGCTGTTCATTGACGAGATGCACACATTGGTGGGCGCCGGGAAGGCGGACGGCGCCATGGATGCCTCCAACCTTTTGAAGCCTGCTCTGGCGCGGGGTGAATTGCACTGTGTGGGTGCCACCACGCTGGATGAATATCGCAAACATGTGGAGAAGGATGCGGCCCTGGCCCGCCGGTTCCAGCCTGTGCTGGTGGGTGAGCCGACCGTTGAGGACACAATTTCAATTCTGCGTGGCATCAAGGAAAAATACGAGTTGCATCACGGGGTCCGGATTTCCGATTCCGCACTTGTCTCTGCGGCCAATCTGTCGAACCGCTATATCACAGATCGGTTTTTGCCAGACAAGGCGATTGATCTGATGGATGAGGCGTCTGCGCGGTTGCGTATGCAGATCGACAGCAAGCCGGAAGCACTGGACGAGCTGGACCGCCGCATCATTCAGTTGAAGATCGAACGAGAAGCACTGCTGAAAGAGACCGATCAGGCGTCCAAGGACCGGTTGGAAAAACTGGAAATCGATCTGGTCAATCTGGAAGAAGATGCGTCCGCGATGGCCAGCAAGTGGAATGCGGAAAAGGATAAATTATCGGCCGCCCAAAAGCTGAAGGAAGAGCTGGATGAAGCCCGTTCTGCGCTTGAAAAGGCGCAGCGTGAAGGCAATCTGGCGCGTGCCGGGGAACTGGCCTATGGCGTTATTCCTGATCTGGAAGCCGCGTTGCAGGATCAGGACGACGATTCTGACTCTGTGCAAGAGGGTTTTCTGGAAGAAGCCGTCATGCCCAATCACATCGCCCATATTGTGTCACGCTGGACAGGTATTCCGCTGGAGAAAATGCTCGGCAGTGAACGGGAAAAACTGCTGACCATGGAAGATGATCTGGCAGCCCGTGTGGTTGGCCAGGGCCGCGCAGTCAAAGCTGTGTCTACGGCTGTCAGGCGGGCGCGCGCTGGCTTGCAGGACCCGAACCGGCCCTTGGGATCATTCATGTTTCTGGGGCCTACGGGTGTCGGTAAGACTGAACTGACCAAGGCACTGGCGGAGTTTCTGTTTGATGATGAAACAGCCATGACCCGGCTTGATATGTCGGAGTATATGGAGAAGCATTCGGTTGCCCGTCTGATCGGGGCGCCTCCCGGCTATGTGGGTTATGATGAGGGCGGTGCGTTGACAGAAAGTCTGCGGCGGCGGCCCTATCAGGTGGTCCTCTTCGATGAGATTGAAAAGGCCCATCCGGATGTCTTCAATGTGCTGTTGCAGGTGCTGGATGATGGCCGTTTGACCGACAGTCAGGGCCGGACGGTGGATTTCCGCAATGCCATCATCATCATGACGTCGAACCTTGGATCAGAGTTTCTTCTGGCCGATACAGATGATGTCATTTCCGACGAGACGGAAGGTCTGGTTATGAGCGCAGTGCGCAGCCATTTCCGTCCGGAATTCCTCAACAGGATCGACGATATCGTGCTGTTTGATCGCCTGCGCCAACAGGATATGGGCGCGATTGTCGATATCCAGATCAAACGTCTGGATGCCCTGTTGGAAGACCGCAAGATTGTCCTTGAACTGAGTGATGGTGCCAAAAAATGGTTGGCCGATAAAGGCTTTGAACCAGCTTATGGAGCGCGTCCATTGAAACGGGTCATTCAGAAATATCTGCAGGATCCGCTGTCCGAGAAGATTCTGGGCGGTGAGGTCATTGATGGAGCCGAGGTCAAAGTGGACGATGGCACAGACCGCTTGTTGTTGACGGTGCAATAAAAAATTCAAAACCCCGCCTTATGGCGGGGTTTTGTTTTTAGAAATTTTTGACTGGTCGCAGCAATCTCAGTTTGACGCTGCGGCTACTGTTGCTTCTTCATTCAGTGCAATAAGAGATGTAATGCGCTGGCGTTCTTCGTGGAACTTGGCCAGCATTTCGCCTTTCAGAACCCGCCCTCTGGGCAGTTTGATTTTCATCGGGTTCACGGGGCGCTTATTGACCAGCACTTCATAGTGAAGGTGAGGGCCGGTGGAGAAGCCGGTGGAACCGACATAGCCAATCAGCTGTCCCTGACGCACGCGTGCACCGGCCTTGATGCCTGATGCAATTTTGCTCATATGAGAATAAGTGGTCTCATAGCGGTTGGCATGCTGCAGACGGATATGGCGGCCATATCCGCCATTCCATTTCGCCATTTTAACAGTGCCATCGCCAGCCGCGTAAATTGGCGTGCCGCGCCCTGTGGACCAATCCACGCCAGTGTGCATTTTGAAGACGCCGGTAATGGGATGTTTGCGCATACCGAAAGGAGAACGGAAGGCACCCTTGGCAACGGGCTTGCGCATCAGAAACTTTTTAGCACTGCGCCCTGAATCATCATAATAGTCGACAAAGCCATCATCAGGTGTCCGGAACCGGTAAAACTGTTTGGTGTTTCCAGCCAACGTTACCTCTGCAAACAGTACATGCCCGTTTTCATCGCTACCCGCATTGGGTGTGGAATGCAGAACGGAAATGGAATCGCTGGGTGTGATGCGCTTCTGGAAGTCCAGATCATAGGTAAAGATGCGTACGACATCAGCAACGAGTTCCTGAGGCATCTCAAGCGAGAGGCCTGTTTCATAGAGGCTGTCATACAAAGTCGGCAATTGACCGGGGATGGGCTTTGCGTCAGCAATTTCGCCAAGGTCCGCTTCCAGATAAGGCTCGGCTGCGCCAACAAACTCACCACTGTCGTTGAGAGCGACACTGCCCAGATGCTCACGTCCCTGATAGATGGACACGCGTACCGGGCGCACCCGGTTGCTGCCGTCTTCCGCTGTCGCTATGGCGATCCGAATTTTCTGGCCGGGTTTGATCTGGGTGATTGCATGGGCATTGATCAGTGCATCTACGGCGCTGGCGACTTCCGTCTGGTCAGCATCGTGTTTGGCCAGAATTCCAGAGAGTGTGTCGCCCTCTGCAACGTCAACAATGCGTTCCTCATATGAGAAATTCCCGCCGGTATCCCCGTATTTCTCGATGAAGGATACATTTTCCGGAATGATTGTGATGTTGAAGGGGTCAGCCATCGGTGCATTGGCCAGGTCGACGGGCTCCGAGCCAACATCTGGCATGCCGATGCCTTGTGGGTTCATGGCTGCAACGCTGATCGCATTGGCATCCTCGCCGTTCAGGAAGCGGCCAATCTCGTTAATGTCGGACATGACATCCGCTTCGCTGAGCAGTACCGCTGTATCAACAGCGCCCATGGCAAGCGGGAAGGGGCGAACCTGGATGGATATCTCGCCATCCACCTTTGCGGTGGTAATGATGGGCAGGGCTTCCTGGCGGGCATCGGGCTGGTCTTCTGTATAGACCGTCAGTGGATTGAAGTTAGGAATTTCGCTGATGCGGTCGCTGGTTTCCAGGGCAAGCGGTGCCTTGATGTGCACAAAGGGCTTAACGCGGATAAAGTCGCGATTGCCTTCCCGGTTGACGGTCGAGACCTGAATAACGCGCCGGGCCGGCTTCTCCTTGATTTCCGGACGGAAGCGATTTCCCTTGCCGCTGTTCGCAAGTGTAGAGGCAGATTGGGAAATTGGCTGGCCGCCCTGAATGAGTGATCCGCTCAGGGCTCCCGTTGGCTGAGCGCTTTCATGAGTTGCATCAATAGCGGCGAACAAAGCGCCGCCCATAAGAACAACTGACGTAATACCTGTCAGAACCGTTCCGGCAAACCAGCGCATATTGACATGACGACGATCCGGCACGCGCAGGCGCGTATCAGTTGTCATCAACGGGGCATCAGTTCCTACATCCACGGATACACGCAATTGCTGATCACGTTTGCGGCGGAACTCTGAGACGGATGGTGACATAAAGCTCTTGATTCACTTTTGCGTATGGAAGCGCGCGTTAAGCGCACCTTTATAGACCAAGACCTGATAAAGCCGCAAGCGCAGGTCTTGTGTAGACTACGCCGATATGAGCTGTAAAAGAGGCAGACTTATGTCTTGGAGAACGCAGGTCTTAAAGTTTACGCACAGCACCCTATATATAATGTCGGCGACAGACTGAAACTTTTGAATTGTGAATCTTTTGTCGAGCATGTGGATAAAGCGAAACGGCTGAATTCTGCCGTTTAATTTGGC